>DATAKF010000360.1:0-15456 GCA_036261775.1 Polyangiaceae bacterium
TCAAATCCGACGTCAAATACCGCTGCACCGCCGCCGACCTCAGCTCCTCTGGTGCGTGACCGAAATATCGACCCGTCATCCTGCTCCTTGCCCCAACTCACAGAACGCCGAGGCGACAACTATCCTGACCGGTGGGGACCCGAGTAGTCGCAAATTGGACAGCGTCAGGGCGCCCAATTCCGCCCTTGAAATGATTGAGGAAAGCGTGTCGCAAATGCGACTTCGCCTCTCGCTGAGAAAGGGCTCCTGCTCCTTGCCCCCAACTCACAGAATGCCGAGGCGACAACTATCCTGACCGGTGGGGGAATGTCGAGATTCGCTCTCGTGGTGCCGCCCTACGTGTGCCCCAACAATCGCCCGGTGCGCGGCCGCGCCTACGGCCTGGAGCTGATGCTGCGCCGCTCGTTCACGAAGCGACTGGGCGCCATGTTGTCGTACACGCTGTCACGCGCCACGCGCGAAGCGCACTTTCTACGGCCCGACGGCGGCGAAGACGTCGCGACGGTGCCGAGCGAGTTCGATCGCACCCACGTGCTGAACGCCATGCTGGGCTACCAACTCGGGCGCGGGTGGAAGGCCGGTAGCCGGCTGCTCTTCTACACTGGCACGCCCTACTCCCACCTCTCGGGCAGCTCGCCGATTCCGCCGTACCATGCGTACCGGAACCCGTCGTTTTACCGGCTCGACATTCGCCTGGAGAAGCGCTGGCAGCTGAGTCAGGCGGCGTCCATCGCGTTCGTGTTGGAGGGACAGAACATCACCCTCCAGAAAGAGGTCACCAGCCTCGGCATCGACTGCGAGGGGGTGGGCACGCCTCAAGGTGGGACGACTACCTGCAAGCAGTCGGAAATTGGGCCTTTGACGATTCCGAGCGTGGGCTTGGAGGCCTTCTTTTGACTTTCTTCAAGGCCAAATGAAGGATCGGGGCGCCTCCGGCGAATACGGCTGAGCGCTCCGCATGCCTTCGCGTCTTTTGGTCCTGCCCTGCGCCTTCGGGCTCACGCTGGCAACGGCTCGCCTGGCGGATGCTGCGGCGGCGCTCGACGCTCGCCCGTGTGACGGGCCCCGCGTCGAAGCAGACGCCCGCTTTCGAAACCGATTTCCGAACTTGGTGGAGCAGCTGCGAGCGGACCTACCCAGCCAGCAGAGCGTCGATGCTTGCGCCGAGGTGGATTTGCGAGCAACGGCTGCCGGCATCTCGGTCAAGGTGTCGCTGCCGGACGGGCGAACGACGGAGCGCGACGTGGGCAGCGCCGAAGACGTGCAGCCGACTCTGCACGCTTTGCTGCTGGTGCCGGAACGGCGTGCGGAGCCGGAACGGCGTGCGGAGCCAGAAAGGCCCACGTCGACGACGTCCGGCGCTTCCGCTGTCTCCGGTGCCGCCACGGCTTCGTCGCCGCGCCAATCCGTGACGCGACTGCGCACACTACCGCCCCCGGAGCGAGACGCGCCGGAGCCTGCGCCCAGAAAATTGAGCGAAAACGGCTTCGAGCTGTCGGTGGTGAGCGGCGCGCGCGTCGGTGACGGCCAGTACGGCTACGGCGCGGGCGTGCTGTCGTTCGTGCAAGTGAGTCGCTGGTTGATCGGTTTTCAAGGCCGCGCCGACGGCTATCGCGCCCTCGCGGGCAGTGATCCAGAAACCGCGCTCGCGCTCGGCCTGCTGCTGGGGCGGCGCTTCGAGCTCGGCCAGAACTCGCTCGACCTCACGGCGGGTCCGGCGCTGGCGCTGCGCGGCGCAAGCTTTTCGACCCAAGTATCGGTCCAGGCAGGCTCGCCGCAAGCGGCCGGCGCGACCATGGCGCCGCCCCCGCAAGAGCCCGACATCGGAGCAGTGCCGCGCTTGGTGCTCGGCGCGCGACTCGGCTTCAGCCCGCGCTCCGTGTTTCGCACGTTCATTGGTCTCGACGGCGAGCTGGGCCCAAGCCGCAGCGGAGACGCAGCCCAAGGGTTCGAAATAGCTGGGCGCATGCCCGCTTATACGGTTGGGCTGTCGCTCGGCGCCACCGTGGGGACCCGCTGATGCCGCGCGGTCGACGTCACGCGCTGGACCCCGCGCAGCGCCTCGAAGATCCGGAGCTGCTGCTGCAGCTCGCAGCCGGACAGCTGGGCGCGCTCGGCGAGCTGTATGACCGCTACCAAGCGCCCTTGCGGCTGTTTCTGCTGCGCGCCACGCGCGACGCACACGATACCGATGACCTGCTGCACGCCACCTTTCTGGCCGCCGCAAAGAGCGCCGCGCGCTTCGACGGTCGCGCCAGTTGCCGCCCGTGGCTGGTCGGCATTGCCGTGCAGCTGCTGCGTCGCCGTCGCCGTTCATTCGGACATTTGCTGCGCGTGCTCGGCACCCTCAAAGACACGCAGCCCGTGGCGAGCGATCCACGCGCGTCGCTGCAAGCGCGCACGGACGTGGAGCGCGCGCTCGGCCAACTCAGCCACGCCAAGCGCATCACGCTCTTGATGGCAGAGGTGGAAGGCATGAGCTGCCCGGAAATCGCCGAAGCCTTGGACATTCCGCTCGGCACCGTGTGGACGCGCCTGCACGCTGCGCGTCGCGAGCTGCGCACCGCGCTCGGCGCTGAAGCAGGTGAGCCATGAAGCCCAGCTGCCCGCGCCAGTTCGAGGCCGAAGCGTGGCGTGACGGTCGGCTTCAGGGCGCCGAAGTAGCGCGTTTTCAGGCCCACGCGAGCACTTGTGCCAGCTGCAAGCAAGAGCTGCAAAGCCTGGCAGCGCTCGGGGAAGCGCTGCGCGCGCCCGCGGCTGCTGACGCCGACGAGCTGCACGTGCGGCGTGAACGCACGCGGCTCTTGGCAGCCTTCGACGCGCAGCTCGCGCCCCCAGCACGCCCCGGGCGGCCGCTGCTGTGGCTCGGCAGCGCGGTGGCGGCACTCGCGTTGGTTGGCGTCCTTTTCTTCGCGCTTCGTGCCGTACCCCCGAGCTCGGTGGCCCCCGTAGCCAGCACACTGGCGCAACCGCCCGAAGCGGTGTTGGTGCAAGCCGCCAGCAGCGCGCGCTGGTCCCGACGAACGCAGGCCGAGCGCGACACCATCGTGCTCGAAAGCGGCGAGCTTTCCATCAAGGTCGATCACGCCGCGTCGCCGCGTCGCTTGCTCGTGGTGTTGCCCGACGGCGAGCTCGAAGACATCGGCACGACTTTTTCGGTCGCGGCCAACGCGGGCCGCACCACGCGCGTCAGCGTTCAGGAGGGCAGCGTGATTTTGCGCCTGCGCGGCCAACCTGCCCTAGCGCTCGCGGCCGGCGAGCTCTGGAGCCCGAGCGTTGCCCCAGCTCCGAGCAACTCCGCGGCCTCGGCCGCCTCCGCCTCCTCGGCCGCCTCCGCCAGCCCCAACTTGACTTGGGAACCCAACCCAAGCTCGCGCGCTGCGGAGGGCTCGCCGGAATCTGCTGCGCCGTCCAGCGCCGCGCCGCCCGTTGTTGCCAGCCCCCTCGCCTCCGTCGCCAGCACCGGGGCCTTCAACGAGCCCGAGCCCGCCGCCGCATTCCGCACGGCCATGGCTGCGCTCGACCGCGGCGACAATAACCAAGCCGCCACGCTCTTCAACGCCTTCGTGGCCGCTCACCCTCGCGACTCACGCGCCGAAGATGCCCTCTACCTGCGCGTCATTGCCTTGCAGCGCACCGGAAATGCCAGTGCGACCGAGCGCGCCGCCAGCGACTACCTGCGCCGTTACCCGCGCGGCTTCCGCAAAGCCGAGATCGAATCGCTCGCCGGCAAGCGCTAGCCGCAAGCAGCGCCCCAGGTGTAGCAGCACTGGCCGTTGGTGAAGGTGCCTGCGGTGAACCCAAAGCTGACGGCGCCGGGCCTGAGAAGCGAGACAAGGAATTGCGGACGCATGCCCGCTCACCAAGCAGGATGCGCGCCTTCGTGAGGGTTGAGGCGTGAGGATTGAGGGCGAGGCAAGGTGCGCAGGCCCAGCTGAAACGTATCCATAAAGTGACTCATCACTGATTCTAGCTATTTATCGCTTGCACTAGCGCGACTCATTGGGTAACCATTCGTTTACCCAATGAGTCGTGCCCAAGCACATGCCGACGTTTTCCGCGCCATCGCAGATCCCACGCGAAGGGCCATTCTCGATCGGCTACGGGCAGGTCCAGCACCCGTGAACGCCCTGGCTGAAGATTTCGCGCAGACGCGCCCAGCCATCTCCAAGCACCTGCGCGTGCTGCGCGAGGCCGCGCTGGTGACCGAGCAGCGCTCGGGGCGCGAAAGACTCTACCAACTCGAGCCGCAACGCCTTCAACCCGTGGCGGGTTGGATCGAAGGCTACCGCGGATTCTGGCTTTCCAGCTTGAACAACTTGAAACGCTTCTTGGAGGATGAATGAGCGCAGCAACGAGTATGCGCAGCGCCCGCGCCGTCGCTGATGTGACGACGGGCATGCTGCTCGCGTCGATCGACATCAAAGCCACTCCCGAGCGCGTCTTCCGCGCCTTGGCGTCGGAAGACATTGCCAAGTGGTGGGGCTCGCCCGACCTGTACCGCGTCACCAAGTGGACCGGCGAGGTCAAGGTAGGCGGCCAATGGAGCTCGGTGGGCGAGGACCGCGACGGCAAGCCCTTCGAAGTGAGCGGCGAATTCCTGGAGATCGATCCCCCCAAAAAGCTCGTCCAAACCTGGGCTCCCAAGTGGGTCGAGGGCCCCGCCACCACGGTCACCTACCTGCTCACGGCTATCGAAGGCGGCACGCGCATCACCGTGCGGCACGAGGGCTTCGGCAACGCAGCCGCCGCCTGCGAAAGCCACGCAGCAGGTTGGGAGCGCGTATTCACCTGGCTCGGCACGTGGCTGGAGCAAACGTGAAGCACTTCACCCTATTCCGCGTCGCCGCGTACCTCACGCTGCTGTTCTGCGCCGGTCACACCGCAGGCGGCATGCTCCAGCAAAAGAGCCTCGGCGCGGCGTCGGACGCCGTGTTCTCCGCCATGAAGGCCACGCACTTCACGTTCAACGGCGCCGACTGCACCTGGTACGGCTTCTGGTTCGGCTTCGGCCTGACCGTCTCGGCGTTCTTGGTGCTGGTCGCCGTCACCACGCTCGTGCTCGACCGCGTGACGCCCCAAGCCTGGCCGCAAGTCCAAGCCATTGCCTGGACGGTCATCGCTGCCATGACCTTCAACGGCATCATGGCCTTCCGCTATTTCTTCGCCGGGCCCACCGTGTTCTCCGTCATCATCGTCGCGCTCTTGCTCACCGGCACCCTGCGCAAATCACGCGCAGCTGCTGCCCAAGTTCCGTAGCGCTCCTCACGAGGCGCCCCCGTTGACCGCAGGAGCCAATTCGGATCCGAGCTAACCCGGCCGCCCCCCGGCCGCGCACCACAAATGTGAGTTCGGATCCGAACCAGGGAGGCTGCGCACCTGAAGAGTGAGTTCGGATCCGAACTCACTTTTGGATTTCAAACGCGGCTCAGTTCGGATCCGAACTCACTTTGGATTTCAAACAGGGCTCGGTTCGGGCCTGCCATCGCGCCGTCGACAGCTCGCTCGGGTTCGCCAAAAACCCGGGGCGGATGTCGTCACTATTGCCCGGAGTTCTCCTTCAGCCGCTGCTTGCCCGTGTTGAGCTGCAAGCCCAGCAGGGCGATCACGGCGCCGTTGCTGCCAACGCCCATGTCTTTGCCGAAGGTGGCCGTGGCCCAGGTGCCGTCGAGCAGGCGGTAGTCAAAGCCACCGGAAACGCGCCGAGGACTATCCTTGAGGGTGCGTTGCAAAAACTCGAACGACACCCCCCATTGGCTATCGGCGTAGATGAGTCGCGCACCGTAGTCGAAGCTGTTCTTCAACTCGGTTTCGGTGGCTGTGACGTTCTTTTCACGCGTAAAGCGCCCTAGTCCGAGCACCGAAAGGTGCCCCGCGGAGTACGCGAACGTGGCCCACGCCTGCGCACGCTTGAAGTCTCCCGACTTGAAGGTGGTATCGGGAAACGCATAGACCGAGGCACCAGCGACGTCGATCGACCAGCCGTCACCCCTCGAGTTGATGCTCTTCAAGCAAGGAGCCATGGCGGCGTCGCGCTTGGGAGCCTCTTCCTTCTCGAACGCCGCCAGTAACTCGGCTTTGACGCCGTTGACCAGCTCGGAGCGCGTCTTCGCCACGAACTTTCGGTACTCCGCGAAGGCCGCAACGTTCGCGTCGTGCGCCTTCTTTGCAGCCACGTACGCCTGATACTGCGTCAGTTTGAGGCGATACTCCGCCAACGCGAGCTCCATGGCCGCCAAGCGAGCAGCGGTATCGGCACCGGCAGCCGCCAATTGCGGCGGCTGGGGTTCGGCGACCTCGGTCGGCGGATCACCAGGTTTGGAAGGAGCGGGGCCATGCTCGGCCAGCCAAGCCGCCTCTGCTCGACGGGTCGCTTCCGGTACCGCCTGCTCTTGGAACTTATCTGCCGAAGTCGCCAGGATTGTCGAGATCGCCAGCGCACACTTGACCTGTCCCCCATCCAACTTCGGATGAAGAATCGTCGTGCGCAAGCCCCAGGCGACGCTGGTTCCGGGCACCGTGGTCGACATCTCGGTCGCGTCGGTCGTATCGCCAGCCGCGGGCCTGGCCTGTCCCGAAGTCGCAAACGAAATGGTCGCGTTGCGATACCAAGACGACTCGATGCCCGAGTTCGCATAGTCTCTGAACGAGAGCGTTGGATGAGAAACGAGCCAGTACGGCGCCGCTTCCATCGCGAACCCCTGCGGAAGAGTCACCCCGCCACCCGTAGACTGGAACGCGCTGGCCAAGGACGTCGCAAGCGCGGACGGCGTGGTCGGACGCTGGATCTCGGTTGGGGCAACGCCGAGCGCCACGAATGCCGGAGAATCAGGCGTTTTGAGCGCGTAAAGGTCAGGTACGTCGGGCGGCGGCTCTGCGCCCCTAGCCATGAGAGGCAGGCACAACGTTGCTGCGAACGCAGAGAAGCTGATCGGGCGGCTCATTCGAACCACAAGGCGATGGAGTAGTCGACAGTCCCATCCGTTGGCGCAACCTTCTCCATCGAATAGGTGGAGGTGCGATTGCCCTGAGTGATAGCAACGCTCAGGCTCGTGTGATCCGTGAGCTTGCTGACGTCTTTCACGAAAGCTTGCGTGCTCACGTCCGTAAAGCGCACGGCGCTGCCCGCACCAAGCTCGTAGCGTGCCTTCGTTTCATCCACCGAAACTGGCGCAATCTTGGCGCCGTTGTGAAACGTACTAAACCCGCCAATCTGCGCGTCTCCGATCGTAAAAAGCACCGTAACCGGCGCGTTGCCTTCGATGCGAAACGTCTCCCGAATGCTGGGCATCACTGACTCCCTTGATGGCTCAATCGAGCGTTGCCCATTTAGCGAAACGCATCCCCTGATCGCAAGACAACGAGACTAGTAATATCTCCGTGCCTCAGCGGATGCCGGCTGCAGTGAGCCCGCCGCAAGACAAATGACTATGCGCGCCGCTCCCGTCGCAGCAGCCGGTAAACTCTTAACCATTCACATGCGCCATCGAGCCCCCTAAGGGTGGCGCATGAGCCTGGCTATCGATGTCGCTATCGGTCTCGCGTTCCTCTACTTGCTGTTGGCGCTCGTGGTCACCACCACGCAGGAGGTGATCGCGACGTACGCCAATTGGCGCGCCAAACAACTCTACGCAGCGATCGAAAGCATGCTGCAAGGCGCCAAGATCACGACCAAGACCAAGGACGGCGAGAGCAAGTCCTCGGTGGTGTCCGAGCTCTTCGGGCACTCGCTACTCAAGAACCTACGCAAAAATCCCAAGGGCACTGGGGTGGGCCAAGGGCCGTCCTACATTCCCAGCGTCACCTTCGCCTCGGCCCTGCTCGACGTGCTGCAAGCCAAGCGCAAGCCGAGCCAGGTCACCGGGGCGAGCGACGTCATCGCTGGGGCCGAGCAGCTGGTGAAGGAAATCGACATACCTCAGATCCAAGAGCCCCTGCTCGCGCTCGTGCGAACCACGCGCGCGAAGGCGGACGAGCTCGACAGCGAAATCGAGGTAGTCACCGCCGCCATCGAGACCTGGTTCAACGACCGTATGGCGCGAGCCAGCGGCTGGTACAAGCGCCGGGCCCAAATCGTCGGCGCCATTCTTGCCGTCGTCGTAGTCGGCTTCTTCAACGCCGATTCCATCGAGATCGGCTCGGTCTTGTGGCGCGACAGCGCAGTCCGCGAAGCCGTAGTGGCCGAAGCCAAGGCGTATCACGAGGCCAACGCCAAGAGCGGCAGAAGCGTGACCGAGGAGCGAAGCGCAGACGACCCGATCAAGCGCCTCGAAGCCAGCAGTCTGCCACTCGGCTGGGACGGTGCCCCCCAAGGCTGGTGCGCCTACCTCTGCAAGGTCGCAGGCCTCCTCATCAGCGCCCTCGCCGTCAGCCTCGGCAGCGGCTTCTGGTTCAACCTACTCGGCCGCCTCCTCCAACTCCGCGGCACCGGCCCCCGCATCTCCCCCACCACCGGCGAAAACGAAGGCGTCGGCGCGTAGCTCAGGTCTCAAACCGGCGAAGCGGCAGCCATGGCCGCCGTGAAGAGATTGGACGCGACGCTGAGGAGGGCCTACAGCTCCCCATGACCGATTCAACCGCGCTCCCCAAGCTCTATGTCATCACCGTCAGCACCCGCCCGGGGAGAGAGGGGGTGCCGCTGAGCAGTTGGATGCTCGAGCGCGCCCGGGCGCACGGCGGATTCGACGTCGAGCACATCGACCTGCGGGAAGAAAACCTGCCGATGTTCGACGAGCCGCGACACCCGCGCCTGCGCACCTACGAGCACGAGCACACCAAGCGCTGGAGCGCCAAGATCGACGCCGCCGACGCCTTCATCTTCGTCACCCCCGAGTACGACCACGCCACCCCGCCCTCGCTCATCAACGCGCTCATCTACCTGTCGCAAGAGTGGGCCCACAAACCCGTCGGCTTCGTCAGCTACGGCGGCCCCGCCGGCGGCACCCGCGCCGTCCAAATGGTCAAACCCATGCTCGCCGGCCTCAAGCTCGTCCCCCTCTTCGAATCCGTCATGGCGCCCCTCTTCACCAAGAGCATCACCGACGGCAAGTTCAACGCCAGCGAGCTGCAAGAGACGCAAGGGCGCGGAATGCTCGACGCTCTCGCCAAGTGGGTGACGGCGCTGGCTCCGATGCGGGCAGGGTAGTGAAATCCCGGGAACACTTTCGCCGCCGCGACGGAGAGACCTCGTACTAGCTTAGGGCCCGATGAGTCGCCTGCTTGGGGTCGCAAGCTTGCTCTTGCTTGGGTGTAGCGCTGGCGCGCCTGCCGCTGCGGTTCGGCCGCAACGCCAAACATTTGGCGATGCCGCTGGTATCAAAGCTTGCACCACGCCACCGTCGCTCGCGCGGCCGCTCGCGGTGGATTGGCGGCCGGAAGATCGCGGTGACCTCGAGGTCGTGATGAAGCAGGCCATTGCGGTCGTGGCGTACGACTGCCAGTCCGTGCGTGTGCTGCCGGATTGCCGAGTCGAAGGTACCTACGGCTACATTGGTATTGCCAAGAAGGAACAGCTCCTGCGCCTGGAGGGAGCTGACGAGCTCGCCGCCAATCTGCCGTTCTCGGGCGGCCACGTTGCCGCCAGCATGAACCGCGACTCCACGCTGGACGTTGCGCTCGCGCTCGTTGGTCAGCGCGTCGCTAGTCGTCCGCAGCTCGGTCGTGCCGAGCTGCACGGGGACTGCGGCTCCGCCACCCACTTCGTGCGCTCCGCGAGCGTGGGCGCGTTCGTGCTCAAGACTGGCACGGCCGCCAAAGTCGCAGCTGCCGCCGACGTCTTTGCCTTCGCCAGCTCCGGCAAATCCTCCAGCAACGAAGCCATCGTCAATCGCGACGGCGACCTGGCCGCGTGCAATGCCACCACGGCAGATGACGCCAAGGCCGCGCCCGCCTGCTCGTCGCTCGTGCGCCTGGAGCTCAAGGCGTTGCAAGACGGCGACGCCTCCGCTCCTCCCGACCCCTTCCTCGAACAAGTCACCACCAACGCTTGCCCCGCCGGGCTCTCCGAGCAGGCCGGAAAGTGCGGCCGCCCCGCAGCCGGCAAGCCGCACCTGTGCGAGTACGGCAACGCTCAAGACTGCCGCACACAATGTGGCGCCGGTGATGGCGCCAGCTGCACCCGCCTCGGCCTCATGCACGAACGCGGCGAGGGCGTGTCCGCCTCCCCCAGCGCTGCCATCGCCAGCTACCAAAAGGCCTGCGAGCCACCGCAAGGTCAGGCGTCCGGCTACGCCCCCGCCTAGTTTTTCAAATCAACTCGATAGGGAGTTTGCTTCTCTGTCTCCCTCCAGACCCCTGCTGCAGAGCCGTACCCACTACACGCTCGCGCCAGCCGTCCACGACTCTCCCCCGGCATGCGGATGCGCCCCCATCGGATACCCCCGCTCCTCCCGCCACCGCTCCTCCCGCCACCGCGCCTGTCGAAACCGCGCCTGCCGCTTCCAACCCGTCGTTTCCCGGTCGCGCGGAACCCGATCGACATCGAACCAGCAGTGCGCCGCCCCGCGCTGCCTAGCCCGCCACGCCTCTACTTCGCAGCGTCCGGATCTACCGGCGCCGGCGGGCGCACGTGAACAACCTTACCGTCATGCACCTCGACCAGAAACGTATTGGTCGCCGCAGCCAGTTCCTCGGCTCGCTTTCGTGCCCGGAGCAACGCGGGCATCGTCCGAGCCAACAGCGGATACTTGGCTTGCTCGATGGGCTTAGGGTTCATTGTTTCTCACTCCAGTCTAGCAGTACCGGGGCTTTCTCGGAACTGTCGTAGAGCGCCCAGAAGTTGACCAGCGATCGGTAGATGTTGTCGAAATTTGACCTTCCAGCCAGAAAGCGGCGCCTAACAACGTCTTCGGGGATGTTGTGCCCGCCCTGAAGTACGCGCTGTGCCACTCGTGCTATCGCCGCCTCGGCGCTGGGTAGCGCCAGGAACCACAGCGCAACATGGTAGCCGGCAGCCTGCCACTTGCGAATCGAGTGGGCATAACTTCGACTCGCGAGGGTCGTCTCGAAAGCGAAGTTGTCTCCCTTCGCGAACTCTTCCTGAATCTGCTGAAGCATGAGCCGAGCCGCACGCACCGCTACTTGTTCCGGGTGCTGCGGTGACAGCTCCGCTGCGATGATGTCAGCGTTCAAGAACGTCGGGCAGCTGGCCTCCGTCTCCAGGAACTCACGAGCGAATGTCGTCTTGCCGGCTCCGTTCGGTCCCGCCAGGATCAAGATCTGTTTGCTCATGCCGCGCCCCATCGTACCCCATGGCGCGCCAATTGGTCGTTTCATAGCCCCTCGCCCTTCTAATCTCCGTCCGCGTCATCGGCCCCCGCATCAACGTCATCGCAAACCTTGGCTGCATCAAGATCGGCGGAGACTGCACGTGCGCGTTCCGCACCACGAACCACCGTGGCGCCAGCCGTTGCAACGTCGTCTCGATCTCCGCTCCTCCCCCATCCTCCGCCCCGCGCGCCGCCGCCAAGCCTTCGACCACGCGCGCCCGATCAGCATCCGTCTGCAGCCGACCCAAAAACCACAAGCCGGCGTTCGATAGCGCGCGGTAATCCAAATCCATCGGATTTTGCGTCGCCACGACGACGCCAACCCCGAAGCCGCGCGCCTGTTTCATCAGCGCGACCAAGGGCCTTTTCGTAGGCGGATTGGCAGGATGCGGCGGCAGAAAGCCGTACACCTCATCAAATACCACCAGAGCGCGCAGCCGCTGCGACCCAGGCAGCGTGCGGACCCACGACAAGATCTCCTCAAGAAGCACGCCCAGCACCAGCGCCCGTTCCTCATCATCCAAATG
Organism: Polyangiaceae bacterium; assembly: GCA_036261775.1. Classification (GTDB taxonomy): domain Bacteria; phylum Myxococcota_A; class Polyangia; order Polyangiales; family Polyangiaceae; genus PMG-095. Next base: position 11,795 of record DATAKF010000360.1, read on the forward strand.
AGCGACACTGACGACCACGATGGGCGTTTGGCCTTGCTTGGGGGCTAGCCACTCGGCCACGTCCAGGTTGGCGCCTTGGCGCCAGCTGGCCAGCGAGGGTGAGGCGAGCAGTGTGTTGAGCGCGGCGGCCAGGCTGCGGCGCTCGGTCTTCTTCATGAAGGCGTCCATCGAGAGTGCGCCAATCTCGGCGATGGGCGGAGTCAGTACGTCTTGCATCAGCTCGCCGAGCTCGGCGTTCAGGCCCGCCGCGAGCCGCCGCTCCGCCAGCACACTCAGGAGCACGTGCTCGCGACTCTTGGCGGGATCGGGCTCGCGCCCCAGCAGCCGCAACACCAGCGAGACCGCCGCCGTCAGGGCGTCGCGCGCGGCCTCCGGATCGCTGTCCCAACGCGAGGACCGCCGCTCCAGCGACGACAGCATGTGCAGCGCCTCGCCTGCCGAGCTGCCCGGCGTCAGCACCCGCACCTGCGTGCCCTGCACGTAACTCGCGAGCTCCGCCTCACCAATCCCCCACTCGCCCAGCGCCGCCCGCCGCCGCTCCGCCAACTCATGCGCCCGCGCCATCGCCTCCTCCGCGCTCACACCCTCCGAGTCACCCTCGATCCAAGGCAGCAACGCCTCCGCCCTGAACCCCGGAAACGCCAGCAGTAAGTTTGGCAAATCGCCCTTCACGTCAATCACCACGGTCGGCACCCGCGCCCGCGCCGCCTCCTCCACCAGCACCGTCACCAGCCCCGTCTTGCCGCTGCCCGTCATTCCCACCACCACGCCATGCGTCACCAAATGCTCAGCCGGCAGCCCAAGGAAGCGACCGCCCTCAACGCCACTCAAGTGCCGCCACGCCCCCAGGCTCAAAACCGGCTTCGCCATCGCTCACTCCCTCTCTAGTGACTCGCCCACTCACGAAACGAACGGACCCGCCCCCGACGTCGCCACGCTTGAAGCCGGCGCCGCGGTGGCAGCAGGCGGAGCAACGGGCGCGCCAGCAGCCGGCGCAGCCACCGTGCCCTCCGGCACCTGCGTCTCGTCCTTGCCGCTCGCCCGCCGCGTCTTCAGGTAGAGCGTCGGAACGATGGAGTCCGCGTCATCCTCGCGACGGCGCAAGAAGCGCACGGCGGCCCGCACGTCCTCGTACGTTCGCAGCAGCAGCGTGAACGCGCGACGCCGCAGGTCCGTCGCCTCGGCCTGCTCGGGCGTGCCCTGCTCGCGCAAACCCACCAGGCGCGTGACCCGCAACCCCAACCGCGACGCGCCCTTCACGCTCTCCAGGGTGAGCGGCGTCTTGCCCTCCAGCTGAGCCCAGTTCTCCTCGAACGCCGCGCTCAACGCCTGCAAATCCTCGGCGACGTTGCTGTGCCCATTGCCATGCTTCAGCTGCTCCAACTTGCGGGCGTCGAACAAGCCGAACAACACCAGCCCTCGCGCCGCCGCGATCAACCGCTCCCGCGCCTTCGACGCTTCCACGATCACCTCGTCCAGCTCGTTCGGCGAAGTCGTCGCAATCTGATAGCGCGCGTGCGCCCGGCTCAACGCCAGCGCGTAGTCTTCCAGCTTGTCGAACGCCGCCACGCCGAACGCCGGCAGCTCCTTCACCAATTGCGCGCGCAGAGCCCTGATCTCCGGCAGAGCCCCCAACACCGTCCTCACCGCCGCCTGAATGTCCAGCGTCGGCGTCTCCACCTCCTCCGCCCGCAACGCCGCGAGCTCGCCCTTCACGCGCTCGTAAGCCTCAGCCACCAAAACCTCATCCACAACAAATTCATCGCGTGCCATCTCTTCATTCCTTCTTCGCGTGGCCGGGAAATTCCGACCAACGCCTCCCCGCTCGGGCGCCGCCTCACGCCAGTTGCGAAGAATCGACACGCCGCTATCGCCTTCTCCGCGCTCGCGGCTCCGCCCCCTCCCGACGTCAGCATCAAGTCAGATCGGAAGGTCTGGACCTTCTTCGGAGACTTCAAGAATCAAAACCGAAGGTCACGACCCTCTCCGGAAACTCCGAGAGTCAAAATCGAAGGTCGCCACCTTCCCGCGCGACTTCAAAGATCAAAACACGAGGTCACGACCTGCCCGCGCCACTCCAACGGTCACGACCGAGGGTCATCACCTTCGCACCAGCCTCCCAGAACCACGATCGAGGGCCGCGCCCCTCTCACGGGGATTCCAAGGTCGCGGCCCAAGCCCTTGACCCTCTGCGCGAACCCCACAGGCAAGGGCGACAACTCCGGCTCCCTCGGAGCGCGAAATCGTGCCCGAAGTGGCGGCCCACGCGCTGCCCGGAGCGCCTTCGCCCCACCCTTCACGTCGTGTTAACCTTGTGCTCGTGACCCAAAGGGAGCTGCGCGTTTTCACTAGCTTCGCCGAAGCCGATCAGGCCGACGACGAGCAGTATGCATCGCTCAGCCCCGCGGAGCGGCTCAACATCTTGCTCGACTTAATCGCCGCGCACCGGGAGGCGACGGGTGAAGCTTCAACACGATTTGAGAGAGTTTATCGAGTTACTCAACTCTCACGGCTGTGACTACCTGATCGTGGGCGGCCACGCCGTCGCGTTCCACGGCCACCCCCGCTTCACCGCTGACATCGACTTTCTCATCCGGTCGAGCATCGAAAACGCTGAGCGCGTGGTCAATGCCTTGCGCGCCTTCGGATTCGGAGAGCTCGCGCTCACCACCGGTGACCTCACCCGACCAGAGGGTGTTGTCCAACTGGGTCGTCCCCCGAATCGCATCGATCTCCTCACTTCCATTTCTGGCGTGTCGTTCGACGATGCCTGGGCGGGTCGAGTGCAAGGCGAGCTCGACGGCTTGCCCGTCTTCTTCCTCGGCCGGCAGGCGCTTCTGGAAAATAAGCGCGCCTCGGGGCGGCCTAAAGACCTGGCCGATGTCGCCAAATTGACTGCGATCGCCGCGGTGCGAAAGCCCAAATAGGCCGGGTTCGAAAGGCCGGATTTTAGCAGCGCCCTACGCCACCGCCGCCGCAAACGCCGCAAACAAATCCCCCGGCAGCGCCCGCTCCAGCCGCCAAGTAATCGCCATCGGCAACTCCGACTCGTGCTTCACGTACGTCGCCGGCCCCAAAAAGTAGAAAGCTCGATCGGTGCTCTGACGCCTCGCAAAGAGCATGATCCGCGACCCTTCCGCGACGTGGTTCTGGTAGCGCCGCCCAGTCACGCTATCGCCGCGCACGACTGATTGGCTTTCCCAGTGGATGAGGTCGCGGCTGATGGCGTAGTCGCGATAGCGGGTGGTGGGGGAGAATTGGCCGCTGGTTTTGTCGAGGGTGAAGGCGAGGAGGTCGGCGGCGGCGTTTTTGGCCCAGTAGACGCCGGTTTGCCAGGGGGCGACTTTGGCGCCGTCGCCGACTCCAAAGGCCGCCAAGATCTCGATGCGGGTGTAGCGACCGTGCACGGCGAGGGGCACACCACCACCGCCCGACAGCGCCGTCGTGACGTGTTCGACCCGTTCCGCCAGCGTCGCCATGAGGGCGCGAACCTCACGGCGAATCTGCGGGTGGCTCCAGACGAGCTCGCAGCCTTCGCGGAGTGACGTAGCGCTGGTGACGGCCTTGTCGACCAGCGACGCCACCAGCATGCGCAGCAAGCGCCGCTCGCTTTCGGGCAAAGCGCCAACATCGGGAACCGCTTCCCCGCTCAGCAGGTCCTG
>DATAKF010000370.1:0-9714 GCA_036261775.1 Polyangiaceae bacterium
GGGCTGCCAAATCGCAGCCTGAATCGCAGAAGCTTCCGTAGCGGCTCTCGGTCGCGACGAGCGATCGAGATAACAGGGAGGCGGGGAGGCGGGGAGGTCCGCGAGGACGAGAACGCATTTTTTGATTTGGAGGACCAAATCAAAAAATATTTCCATCGAGGAGAGCAGGCGGACTGGAGCGTATTCGGCGTGGGCGCGTGGTCTCGCGGGCGGCAGCGCGAACCCCAAAATTCTCGCCTCGCGGACCTCCCGTCCTCCCGTCCTCCCTGTGAATCTCGGAGGCCCTCGACACGAGCTAGCAGTACGGCAGCAGCCCGAAGCGCTCGCTCGTCTTGGCCTGACGACGCAGCGGCAGTTTCTGCAAACGAGCTGCGCGGCGGCAGCCCCAAGCTCAAAAGCCTGGGTTGCGGATCGGCGAAACGAACGGCCCCTTGCGGGGCGGCGCGCTTTGAGTCGGCTTTGCCGTCGGCGAGCGCTTGCCGCCTGCAGGGCGCGGCGTCGCCGCGCTGCTACTCGGAGCCGGCGTCGGCTCCACCGGAAGCTCGCTTGCGGACACTCCCGTAGGCGCTGCGGTGGCAGACGGAGCTTCTACGCTTGGCGCGACTGGTGAGGGCGTCGGTGTCGGCGCTGGCGCGATGGGCGTGGCGGCGGCGGGCCGCTGATTCTCGTCGCGCCCGAAAGCAAAACCGAGGCCGGCGCCCAGTAACAAGATGAAGCCAAACGCCACGTACAGCAGGTTGCGACGGCGCTGAGACTCCACGCGCGCGAACGACGGCGGGGGTTCGGTCGAAGAAGCGCCAGGCAGTGAACGACCGTCGGCGCTCGGCGTCATCTCGCGCCCGATGCCCTCCAGCACCGTAGCGGCTTCGTCCGTCGTCGACTCTGGCAGGTGCAGCTGCGGCGCCGAGCGCGACATCTCTCGGCGATCGGCCTGCTCCAGCGCCTGTTTGATGGCTTGCTTCTGGCGCTCCAGCCGGTCGGGGAGCAAGCGGCGGATGAACTCCGACACTTCTTCGTCGGTGCTCTCCCGCATCGCGGCGGGTAGCGCGCGCGTGAGGCCGAGCAGCATGTCGTTGGCCGACGGGTAGCGCTTCGCCGCGTCCTTGGCCAAGGCTTGCATCACGCAAGCTTCGAGCCCCGCGGGGTACCCGGGCACCAGCACGGACGGCAGAATTGCCGGCTCGTCGGAGCTGATGCGCGCGATGGTTTGGGCCTGATCATCACCGCGAAAGGGATGCTTTCCGGTGGTCATCATGTAGAGCAAGATGCCCATCGCGAAGACGTCGGTGCGCCGATCGATCTTCTCGCCGCGCAGCTGCTCGGGCGACATGTAGGCAATTTTGCCTTTTAGCTGGCCGGCTTCGGTCTGGGTGTCGAGGCGCGCGGTGGCTTTGGCGACGCCGAAGTCCACCACCTTGACCACTCCGTCGTAGGTGACGAGTACGTTTTGCGGGGACACGTCACGGTGGACGAGACCGACCAGCACGCCGTCCGGCTCACGCAGCTCGTGGGCGGCGTGGAGGCCGCGGCAGGTCTGGGTGGCAATGTGCACCGCGATTGGAAGCGGGATGCCGCCGCGGGTGGCGGCGTACTTCATGATGATGCTGAGCGCCTCGCCGCTCACCCATTCCATCACTAGGTAAAGGATCCGGTCCTGCTCGCCGAGATCCATGATCTCGATCACGTGTGGGTGGCGGACCTGGGAGGCCAAGCTGGCCTCGTCGAGGAACATCCGCTCGAAGCTGGGATCGTCCACCAGACCGGGCAGCATGGTCTTGATGGCCACCAACTTTTGAAAGCCGCGCGTCCCCTTCAAGCGCGCAGCCCACACGCTCGCCATGCCGCCCCGTGCCACAGGCATCAGGAGCTCGTAGCGGCCGAGCACCTGCCCGGGCGAGACGTCATCCAACATGATGAGACAGCGAAGCTTATCACCGGCATGGCCTTTGCGATCGAGACCATCCGCATTGCTTGGCGACCAGCAGACACCCAACGCCCGCTCCAGGACCGGCCGGCCTTTGGGTCCGGCGGCGAAACCCGCCCGCGGCTACGGCACAACCGCCATAAGCACACGCACACCTACATTGGAGTCAATGTGTCGTGGCCGACGGACCGGCGTACAGCTCCACGCGGCCTTGGGCGCCCGTTCGAAGCGCCAAGACCTCACCGGCCGCCACGCCTGCCGCGAGCAGGAGCGAGTGCGTGGTTAGGATCCACTGCACCGAGGGCAGGGCGGCACGCAGCGCTCCGGGCAGCTTGGGTGCCACGCTGGCGTCTTGATGCAAGTCGACTTCGTCGATGAGCACGACGCCCTCGGCGATGCGTGGGTCGCGATCCGGATACGCGGCCCACAGTGTTCGCACCGTCAGCGCGCCAAACGCCACCAGGTGCCGTGCGCGAGTCGGCAGGGCGTCGAACGGTAGCCGCGCGCCGTCGCCAGCGCGGAACATCGGCTCCCAGCTGAATTGGTCCAAGCCGACGTAGTTGAAGCCGCTGAGGCTCACCAGGCGGTCGACGACCTTTTGCATCGCGGCGCCCAGCGCGTCGAGCCGCACGTCGCCTTCGAGCGGGCGACGCTCCACGAGCGCCGCGCCGATTTCGGCGTAGGCCAGCGCTTGCTTGGTTTCGCGGGAAAGATCCGAGCGAGTCGCGTCGTCGAGGCCGGCGGGCTGCTTCACGTCGTAGCGAGCGACGCCGCGGCTGGGCGCCGAGATACCAATGGCTTGGCGTGAGAACCAGCGCGTGGCGGCGATGGACAAGAACGCAAAGCCTCCTTCGCCCGCGACGCGATCGAACAGCGCTTGCTCACGGCGGCGCGTGAGCTCCTGATCGTCGGGACCCGCGAGCTTCACGTTGGGGCTGGCGACGCGCAGCGCGTGCGGACGCTCAGGATCGTCTTGCCCCAGGAGCCAATCGGCAGCGGCCCATGACGTCGCGCTGCCGTCGGCGGCCCTTGGTTGGTCGGGGCGCGGCTGTTGGGCGGTGGCGTGGCCCGGTCGTGACGTGCCGATGGCGGAGAGCAGGCTCGTTTTGCCAACCCCGCCGCCCCCGTGAATCACGACCATGCGGCGCGGCTGCTCTTGCTCGTCGGTAAACGACAGCTCCAAGTGGTCGAACGGCCCCACGCCATGGAGCTCTGCGCGCAGCAGATACATGTCTCGGCCTATTGTAGCCCAGGCGTGGGGCGTGAGGATTGAGGATTGAGTGCCAGCATCCGCCCGCTCTACTCACCGCTCGAGCCACGCGACTCGCTACTCTCGGCGCGCTTCTTCAGCGCTTGATTCATGTAGACGCAGCCTCGCGCCGACAAGGTCAGCGCATTGCCCGCGAAACGCAGCAGAAACCCCGAGAAATTCTGGCCATACACCAAGCGCGTCAGGCGCGGCCCGCGCTCTGTCAGCAAAAACAGATGCTCCGCTTCGAGCAGGGCAGGGAACAGAAAGCGGCCGCTCCAGCGCAGCTCGGCGTTTTCAGTCACTTGCGTGACTCGGGGCTCGAGCAAGTACGTCTTGCCCTCCGGCAGGCTCATCTCGACGCTGAGCTTCTCTCCGACTGCGAGCTTGCCGCTGAGCGAGGTGAGGAACGGGTTCCAAGCCTCGTAGCTCCGAAAGTCGGTCAAGACCCGATACACGTGCGCGATGGGCGCCGCGATCTCGACCTCGGTGCGCAGCTCTGTCTTGGGCATGTGCCAGTTCGACTTACTTGCCCAAGAAAGGCTTGGGCTCGCGCCGCTTCTTCACCGCGGTCATGGCGTCGTCTACGGCTTTGTCGTCACGCAAGCACGGGTAGCAGTCCAAGCGCTTGTTGGGGCCGCAGCCAAAGCGACGCGCCAGCTTGGCCAAGAGCGCGAGCGAGCGGCGATCGCCCTTTTCGGTGACCTTCGGCAACAGCGCCTGGTTCTGCTCGCAGGTCTCGGCGATGCGCAAGTCGAGCGCGAGCGCCAGCTCGGGCGAGGCCTTGGCCCGCACTTCTTTGCTGAACACCAGCGAACGCGCCAGCTCCGTCGCGCCGTTGCGCACCACGGTGCCGGTCCACATCTCGTACAACAGGTCCGCGCTGATTGGACCGGGCGCCTCGGCCATGGCACCGAGCGCGTCGGGCGCGGTGAGCGGATCCTCGGCGGCGCGTCGCAGCTCCGCCAAGGTAGCGGCGTCCTTGAACAGGCCCGGGTCGCGCGTGAGCTTTTGGCGTAGCGTAGCCACGCGCGCGACCTCGCGCTGCCTTCGCGCAGAAGCGAGCGCCAAGGCTTCGTCTTTAGTCAGCTCTTCGGCGCGGCGCGCTTCCAGAGCTTCGGTGTCGATTGACGTGGCTGGCAGCGCGGGCGCTTGTGTGGTCGTCGCCGTGGGCGGTGCTTCGGGCGCGACGTCCGGCGCGGAGGCGAGCGCGCTGGGCGACGCAACGGGTGACGTGGCGCTGGCGCTTGCGGACGCGCTGGGCGAGCCTTCGTCGGGCCGCCCGGCTCCCGCGGCCACGAACGCCGAAGCCAGCACCAGCAAGATTACCATTGGTGTCAGCAGGCTCCACAGTGGCACCTCGCCGCCCGCAAAGCGCACGCGCTGCTTGAGCGCGCTCAAGACCGAGGGCGCAGGCGCGAGCGACATGGCAGGCAGCGCGGGAGCGCGCAGCGCCGGAGCCTGCAAGGCTGGCGGATCACTCGGCGGCAACACTGCGCCCAGCGCCATGACCTCGGTGGCTTCGGCGGGCTCGGAATCGCTGTTGCGCAGTGAGGGGGCGTAGTTGGCTGGCGGCGGCGGCACGTCGTCGGGCCCCGAGGGCGTGCGAAAGCTCGGCAGCGGAGCCGTCGAAGGGCGTGAGGGAGGGGCCGCCGGCGGCGGCGGCGGCGGCAGCGTGGGCGGCGGCGGGCGTGAGGGCGGTGGAGGAGGCAAGTGCGGCAATCCTGGGCGATTCGAGTCGCTCAACGACGCGCGCTGCATGGCCTTCAGCCGTGCCTGAATGTTCGCGTCAATCTGGGTGACCGCAGGCGCTTGCGAGAGGTCTTCGTAGTTGGGTAGGCGTCTGTTCGACGCATCGTCATCATCCGGAGACGCGACGATTTCCACGGCTTCAGCCGGAGGAGGTGCGACGGACCAACCGGAGTCTACCAGGGACGCGCGCAGGTCTTTGGGGTCGGGGCCCCGTCCGCTCATGTCTCGATCAGACTAGCACGACAGCGTCGCGCACCGTGGCGACTTGATGTCACGCCCGTGGCGCGGCAGCGTTCGGTCTCGGGGCCGTGGCGCGCAGCACCACTTCAATAAACCGTCACGACGAGGTGGGTACGACGCCTTCATAGGCGCGCCGGTCTGCCAAGCTGACCTCGGGCTCCGGACGAGCTTCCGTCAGCTCAGGGCCCCTGAGGATGGCTTCGGCGTCTTGAGGCACGCGGCGAATGACGTGGTCATGACCGACGCACGCCAGAGTCGTGTAACCCTCCGCTACTAGTTCCTCGCCGCCGTTGCCGTCCGTTGAACGCAGCAAACGGTAGTCGAAGCGCATCTGCACGCGTTGCAGGTCGGCCAGCCGCGTCTCGATACACAGCAACTCGTCGAAGCGCGCGGTACGCCGGTAACGAACGTGCACTTCCACCACGGGCAGGTGGATGCCCAGCTGGGTCCACGAGTGGTAGTCGAGCCCTCGGCGGCGCATGTACTCCACGCGGCCGACCTCGAAGTACGAGATGTAGGTGCCGTGATGGACAATGCCCATCAGGTCAGTTTCTCCGAAGCGGACCCGTACCGTGTGACGGGATACGCAATGCGTGGGGAGATCGCCTTTCAAGAGGCGCGGGAAATTACATAACACGTACGGGTATTCGCAAGCCCCGCCTGAGGCACTTGGCTTAATGCCGCGTATTTGGCGCGAATTTCGGCGACGAATTGTGCGTGTGCGTCGCTCTTTTTGCGCCTGAACGCTGAAACTTCGGCTTTGGGCCGGTCGCGGAGGCAGGCCTGGACAGCGATTTTGACGCGCGGAGTTAGAACTTACCGAACAGCTGCGCGCCGCCTGGAGCCGGCGCCAACGCCACCGAAGGCTCCGTGGTTGGGCCGCTCGTCAGCACCAGCACCAAACCGCCCGCGACGGCCGCGGCACCGACCGCCAACGTGACGTTGGCCACCGTCGTGTACATCTTGCCGGAGTTGATGTCGGTCTCCTGGGCGTGTGACGGACACTGCCGCTCCGGCGGTGGACAGAGCTTGTCGAGCTCGGAAATCTTGTTGGCGCGCAGCGCGAAGAAGATGCCGGACGCGCCCAAGCTGGCGATACCGATGCCGCCGATCACGTAGCCGTAGACCGGGCTACGACCGGCACCCGGCCGCGCTGCTCCGCCCGCGCCGCCGCTGGCAGGGGGCGCTACCGGCTCCGGCTCGAGCACGATCTCGATCGACTCGCTCTGTTGCTCCGCCAGCCTTACGGACTTGCGAAAAAGTTTGAAGCCGGGAGCCGTGCCTTCGACGGTGTGCGGACCCGGATCGGTCGGCATGGGCGCGCCGATCATTTGCTCACCGATGCTGACGCCGTCGATCGCGACTGCGGCGGACTCGGCGCCAGCGCCGCGCTTTACCGTGAGCTTTGGAATGCGCTGACGCAGCGATTCCAGGCGCCCTTCGACTTCTTCGGCGACCTGATCGGCTTTCTCGGCGCGCGCGTCGGCGGCTGCGAGCTCGTAGTCGCCCAGCGCCGCCACCAGCTTGCCCAGCTTCTCTTCGCACAGCGCCATGTTGAAGCGCACCTGCGGCGTCGACTTCACGGCTGCCACTTCCTTGAGCAAGGTCAACGCGCCTGCCCAATCGCCGGCAGTCTGCAGCGCCAGCGCCTGGCCAAACTGCTCGCGCGCCCGCTTCAAGGCGTCAGCGCTGGTGTCGCCTGCCGGATCTTGCGCCAACGCCGGCGCGGGTGCCGCCGCCAAGCCAAAGCCGACGATCAACGAGAAGGCGGCTCGGCTACCGAGGACGCGACCAGCAGGTAAAAGATGACGCATGTGAGGGGGCGACGGGCCAGCAGCGAACCGGTCGTAATCCGTGAATATAACACCAAGCACTTTCGACGAGCAAAGCGCGCCGACGTGAGCGTTTCGCGTTAGGGTTCCGCCTGCTTTGGAAAGTCGCGCAGCCCCGTCTTCCTCGCCGCAGGGCGGCTCGTCGGTAGCGGCGGGCGCACATGCACCTACGCCGAGCCCGGCCGCCAGCCGAGAGGCTGCGGCGCGGCAGGTTTCGCGCGTGCTCTGGGTCACGCTGGGGCTCAACGTCGTCGTCGCGGCGAGCAAGATCGCCTACGGCCACGCGACCGGAGTGCTCTCCATTCGAGCTGACGGCTTTCATTCGCTGACGGACTCGGTCAACAACTTGGTTGGCCTGCTCGGCGTCTATTTCGCCTCGCGCCCCGCGGACGCTGGGCACCCCTACGGCCACGCCAAGTTCGAGGTCTTGGCCGCCGGCGTCGTCGGCCTCTCGCTGCTCGCTATGGCCTACGACGTGCTCACCAGCGCAGCGAGTCGCTTGTTCGGCCACGCAGAGCCGCCGCACCTCGATGCGCTGGCGTTCGTGGTGCTGGCCGTTACCTTGGGCGTCAACTTGCTCGTCGCGCGCTACGAGCGCCGGCAAGCCGAGCGACTCGGCAGTCCGTTCTTGGCGAGCGACGCTGCGCATACCAGCTCCGACGTCCTCGTCACGCTCGGCGTCATCGTCACGGTCGGCTTGGTGCACGCTGGTTTTGCCGCATTGGACTCAGTCATGGCGCTCGGCATCGCCGCGTTCATTGCATGGACTGGCGTCCAAGTCCTGCGCCAGAACCTGCGCTACCTCGCCGACGCCGCCGCGCTCGCGCCCGAAGCGGTGAAAGCCATCGTCGTGCAAGTAGCCGGCGTCGCCGACGCCCACAAGATCCGCACCCGCGGCGCGCCCGGCGACATCCACGTCGACTTACACGTCCAGGTCGCGCGCCACCTCGACGTGGTCGCCGCTCACCGCGTCACTCACTGGGTCATCGACGCCATCAAAGGCAGCTTGCCCGGCGTGACGGACGTCGTCGTCCATACGGAGCCGGCGGTCGAAGGCCAGCGCTTCAATCCGCTGCCGGGCGCGCAGGCCGACGACGGCTCCACGAAAGACTGACGCACTTGCCGCAATTTGCGCTTCCTGCTCATCATCCCAGGCATGGGACCCGAGCTTCGTCGTCACGCACGCCTACCGCTGATTCTCTTGGGGCTGCTGGTGGTCATCTCGCTGCTCACGCTGTGGGCGCCGCCCGCCGGTCGCGTCAGCTGGTGCTTGGAAGTCGGTCCCGGCTTGCTCGAGGTCGCGGTTCTGATCGCCATCTACCGTCGCCTCCCGCTCTCGCATTTGCTCTATGTCTGCATCTTCCTCCATATCCAGATTCTGGTTTACGGCGGCTACTACACGTACGCCGAAACCCCGCTCGGTAACTGGGCGAAGACCACCTTCCACCTCGCGCGTAACCACTACGATCGCGTCGGACACTTCGCGCTCGGCGTCGCCCCGGCGCTGCTGGCGCGCGAAATCTTGCTTCGTCAAACGCCGTTGAAGCGCGGCGGCTGGCTCTTCTTCATCGTCTGCTCAATCGTCCTCGCCTTCGCCGCCTTCTGGGAGCTCCTCGAATGGTGGACCGCGCTCCTGGCCGCCCCCGACGTCGGCGTCGCGTTCCTCGGCTCTCAAGGCGACGTCTGGGACGCCCAATGGGACATGCTCCTGGCCCTCGTCGGCGCTCTGATCACGCTGCCGCTGTTTGCGAGCGCTCACGACCGCTCCATGGCAAAGGTTCCGAGAGCGGAATGACGCGCGGGCGCCGAACGCGACCCCATGAGTCGGACTTCCGGCGCGTTCTGACTCAGCCGCACGCGGCGGCGGGGCTGCTACGGTAGCGTCGGGCGCGCTGAATCATGATTGTTACCGAGCTTCTCATCATCTTTGCGCTGGTCCTCGCCAACGCGGTGTTCTCGGGGGCAGAGATCGCGATCGTGGCGCTTCGCAAGGCGCGCGTCCAAGAGTTGGCCGAAAGGGGCAGCGGCGGCGCGCGGGCGGCGCTGCGGCTGCGTGAACAGCCGGAGACGTTTCTGGCGACGGTGCAGGTGGGTATCACGGTGGTTGGAGCGACGGCGGCGGCGTTCGGTGGCTCGTCGCTGGCGAAGCGGCTCGAGTCGCTGCTGGCGACGCATGTCTGGTTGGCCAAGCACGCCGAAGGGGTGGCGCTGGCGCTCGTCATTGGCGCGGTTTCTTACCTGTCTATCGTCGTGGGCGAGCTGGTGCCGAAGTCGCTCGCCCTGCGCGGGGCCGAGCGTTACGCGCTGCTCGTCTCGCGCCCGCTGTTGTGGCTCTCGATCATCGCCCGGCCGCTGGTGTGGCTGCTGAGCTCGAGCGCCAACCTGCTCCTTCGGCCGTTCTCGGACAAGACCACGTTCACCGAGGTCCGCCATTCGCGGCAAGAGATTCAGCACATCGTCGAGGAAGCGAGGCAGGCCGGCACCGTGCACCCGGAAGCGGCGAAGATCGCGCACCGCGCGCTGGGCTTGCCCGATCTGAAGGTCTCCGAGGTGATGGTGTCGCGGCGCAGCGTGGTCGCTATTTCACAGGACATCGAGCGGGGTGAGCTGCGACGGCTGCTACTCGAACAAACCCACAGCCGCCTTCCCGTGTACGACGGGCAGATCGACAACGTCATCGGTTACATCAGTGTCAAAGACGTGCTGGCCTTGGCCTG
>DATAKF010000376.1:0-3735 GCA_036261775.1 Polyangiaceae bacterium
GACCATCGCGGACGTCGCCGCGGCATCCGCATAGTAGAACCGCGTCTGCTCTAGGCTCTCTCCCGATGAGTAGTACGCGGCCTCACTGCCGAGCCGGCCGTTCAACTCGAAGAACGATCGCTGAAACCCCTTCGTCAGCGCTTTTGGCTGATAGTAGTGAAATGCCAAGCCGTTCCTGATTCGCTCCAGTGCGATGGCGAGCGGCTCGCGCTGGCGGCCCTTGCCAAGCGCTATCGACACCAGGGACTTCCAAGCGTCGCGGCTGTCTTTCGGAATCAGGGCCACAAGGTTCGTGACTTCTCGACCTTCGACAACCTCTCGCTCCTCCTGAAGCAACTTCATGAACTCATGAAGCGCTCCAATCTGAAGCCGGGAGAACTGAATCGACAGTCCGGCGACTTGCCCCCCGTAGGCGGTGATCTCTGTTGGTGGGGGCTGAGGCTTCAAGATCGCACTCTTGAACCAGGCCAGGCCCTTCCAGTCGTTGTAGAAGAGCGCCAGCGCGAGCATGAACATCTCGAACCGCGTTGCGTCACTTCGAGAAACGACGCGCGCCGGGTCAATGCTCTGAAGCGGCGCTAGCTCAAACTCGGGAAGTTGCGGCGTCGCGTCAGCCATGACCTCCATTCAAGCACCGCTGCGAGCCAGCGTATCGCGCACCCAGGCACCTTGAACCTTCCGGCTCCAGTGCGGGGACTCAGTCATGTCAGGGTCGTTGGTGTTGGCCACCTGCTTGTTGTCGACTGCCCGATGCAAGGCACCGCGGATGGCGCTCCCAACCTCCTCGCGCAGCTGTACCTCTCCGAGCACCTGCGCTGCGCGTTCGCCAGTTGCCCCGCCGGTGAGCCGCGTGTAGACGCGAATCACGTTCGTTGCCGACCCTGCCCAAGGGTACGGCGGATGCACGACCATCGGTCGGGGGCGCCGCCAGTGCATTATTTTGATCACAAAGTCGACGCACAGCGGTGGATGGTTGTCAGGCCACCTTGAGCGCGCTTCACAGACAGCGGCTCGTGCCTCTTCGTAGGAGCACTGCGCCTTGATGATGACGCACGCCAGCGCTTCGGAATCGCGCTGCGTCAGGTTTGGGTCGCGGAGCGCCCTCCCAACGTCGCGCAGCAGGTCGTCGATGCCGCGCGCGCTCATGGGGCAGCCTTGGCCTCCGCCGCTCGCTTCGACGCGATCACTTTTCGCCACCCGCAGCCCTGGGCCCAAAATTCGCCCGAAGAATCCGAGAGGTGATCTCACCGAGCGCGCGGCAACGTTGTGAGAGGTAGCTCAGGGGCGCATACAGGTCGCCGGCCACGCCCTCGATGTCGAGATCCCCCGACTTCTGGACGAGCCGCTGCCGCGCGCCGCGCTTCAGCAACTCGAGCTGCGCCATCACGTCCAACTCGCTCGTGATGGCGTTGAAAATCGTCATCAACTGCAGGCTCGGCTCGGGGTCGCCGAACGAGCACCCGGCCATGGTGAGGAACCAGTCGCCAGTCGACTTGTACCCACGCGTCGGACCGTGGCGGTCGCTCCAGCGTGTGAGCTTGAACTCGGCGCGATCGGTCTCTTGGCGCTTCGCGTACCAGTCTTCGAAGCTTTCGCCGCTGACGGTCAGCTTGGATGCCGCAGGCGGTGGCGCTGCCCGTGCCGTCTTGCGTTCGGCCTTCCGAGTCCGCTGCTGAGGCGCGCGCGTGGCCGAATCCTTCGTTGCTTTGGCGGGCTTCCGCGTTCGTTTGGCCTTCACGGCGTCACCTCCGGAACATCGCCCAATTCCATCCGAGCCGACCACACGCTCGCGAGGACAGGCGTGAGGTTGTCGATCGTGTCGAAGTCTTCTTGCAGGCGCGCGCCTGCCAACGCGAACCCAATCTGCTCGCAGGCGAGGCGCAGCTTCTTTCGCGCGGCGCCGACGCTGAGCGCGGTGGGCTGGCTCTCGTCTTCCTTGGCGGCCTGCGCCAGCAGCGTGTCATCGTGCGCCTTCGCGCGCTTTGAGCCTGATTTCCGAAAGCGTTGATTTGCCACGCGCTTGGCGCGTGTTACCTTCGTTGCCATCTAGTCCTCCTGGATTGGGTCGTGGCCCTGGCCGAATCTCACCTCGGCGCAGGGCTTTTTCTTGCCTAGCGTTTCCGCTTTGGCTTGGCCTTGGCCGCCTCACCGGTACCGAATTCGCGCTCGTAGGCTTCCCTGATTTGGAGCCGGACGATGTCCGAAACGGTAAGGCCCCGGCGGTTCGCCAGGGCTTCGGCCATCTCATATTCCTCCGGCGTCGTTACCAGGTGCATGCGACGCGTCCGGTTCTGGTTGGGCGGCACGCGTCAGTTATGCGCATAGTCGACGCGTACCGCCAACTCCATTTTTCGGGCGCACGCGTAAACGCGTGAAAGGACGCGTAAATAATCGACACGGCCTAAAACCCACGCGTTTCGAATCGGCGAGACGCGTAAACGCGTGGAACCGTTCGAGAACAATGGCTGTCGCTGTGGTCGATTTACCCAGCTAGCGTGGGGACGGCGTGACTCGGTCGCGGAGTTTGATAGTTTCGCGCCGTGCCCGACCTGACCGCCCCCGCCCCCAATTGGGCAGCAATCGGAAGTCTCCTCGTTGGTTTAGCCGGTTTCGTGCTCGCGCTGCACTCTTGGAGGCGCGCTGGGCGTTCAGCCGAGCTCGCCGAACGGGCTGAACGCCGCGCAATCGACGCCGAATCGCGCGCTGAAGAAGCACACACGCTTTTCAAAGAGCGCTCTGCCACCGAAAAGGAACGGGCGCAGGCCGAGCTCGATGCCCCGCCAATCGCCGATAGGTGGCGAAGCCAGATGGCGATCGCTGCGCAGGAGGCACAGCGACGAAACCGACCTGGCCAGACCTACTACGGGCACGTGTCCCTCACCGTCAATACGCTGGCGGAGCATCTTGCTCTTCGAACAATACGCAGCGAAAGGGATGCACTTGGCATCATCGAGCTCATCCAGAACGGCGAGACGGCAAGCGTGACCTTGATGACGCCGTACCAACTGAATCAGAAGCGCGCTCGCGGACGGTAGTGTCTTTGCGAACGCCAGAGGTGGGCGACAGTGGCTCATCGAGGTGCTGGCGTACTAGCCGAGAGCCAGAGTACCGTCCCGAGGCAATGCCGCTTCAGAGACACCCCGTGACGGGTCAATTCGTACTGCGATGCGTGAACGAGCATCCTCCTCAGCCTTTTGACACGATGGGCGCTGCGGAAGGGTTCCATGCCGTAGTCGTCGCAGTGCCTCCGCACACCTCACCGCATTTCGGTCCCATGCCAGGGCGCACGGAGCCAGGGCAAGGATTGGCCGTAAAATGCTATTGCTGCCGTGTCTGTGGGTATACGGAGCTCTACGTGGCCTCCGTCGTTGATCCAACGGTGTGGCCCAATGGCTGATCAAGAGGACCCGAGGCCCATCCTTGCTCGGATGGCTAAGCAAGAGTCCGCGCTGGCGCAGGCGTTGCGTGACGTGCCTTCAGGGCCGACGGCCAACATACCAGCTCACACGCGCGCTCTGCCGATGGCGCACACAACCGAGGCGCCCGTCCGGACAGTTGAGTCCGCGCTGCGTGAGGGCCGCAACAAGAAGCCTACCGCCTGGACGTACCTCGTTCAGCTTGCCAGCCCTGGTGTGCTCGTGGGAAAGAGCGCTTTGGATCTCAGCCATTCGGTCAGGGAGCAAGCCGACGGCACGCTCGCCGTGGCGGAAAGATGGCTCGCTTTGATGTCCGTAG
>DATAKF010000393.1:0-11134 GCA_036261775.1 Polyangiaceae bacterium
TAGTTGTTCGGCGTAGCGGTTGATGCGGATTTCTTCGTTGTCGATGCGGGACTGCAAGCGCTTGGAGGTCGCGGTCATGGCTTCGCTGCGGTTGGCGAGCAGCCCGGTGTTCGACTTGGTGAACAGGTCCACGGCCGAAGACATCGCGCTCATCACGCCTTCGGTGCTGCTGGTGGTGCCGGACAGCATCTTGGTGACGCCATCCGAGTCGGCGGCCAGGGCTTTGGAGAATTTGGTAGCGTCGAGCGACAGCTTGCCGTTGCGGTCCAGCGAGAGGCCTATCGAGCTGAGCGTCTTGTAGTTGCCCGCGTTTGTGCCGACGGTTTGCAGCGCGCTTTGCAGGCGCCCCGTGATGGTGCGCAGCGTAGAGTCACCCGCCAGGTTCGCGTCTTTGGCTTTGACCGTACCGTTGCCGGCCAGCTCTTGCACTTTGCTGACGACACCGTTGTAGGCGTCGACCAAGGCGTTGAGCTTGGTCTTGAGCGCGTCCGGGTCGTTCTCGATCGCGACCGACACGGCGTCGGTCGTCTCGTTGGTCAGCGCCAGCGTGACGCCGCGGATCGCGCCCGTCACTTGATTGGTGGAGCTCTTGACGGTGAAGCCGTCCAGCTGAATCTGGGCGTCTTGCGCCGCTTGAACGGTGTTGGCCGGCGTCGTGAAGCCGAAGGTCGTGCCGGTCTCGGTGATGCTGAGTGCGTTGGCTGCGCCCGTGTCCTGTCCGCGCAGCTGGATGCGGTACGAAGTACCGTCGTAAAAGGATGAGGCGGTGACGCGCTGGCCGGAGGCGTTGATCTTGCCGATCACGTCGTCGATGGTGTCGGTCGCAGCGATGGTCACGTCGGTCGTCGCGCCCGCGCCGACGCCCAACTTGAGCGTGCCGGCCTGACCTAGCGCGGTGCCAACGGAGGCGATGGTGTTCGAGTAGGTGCGCTGCTCTTTGGCGAGCTTGTCGACCTTGATCGAGTATTTGCCGGGGGTGGCGAGGCCGCTCCCGCTGGCCACGATGGCGGCGTTGGACGACGTAGCCTTGTAGCTGCCGACCTCGGCTGCCGTGTCGAGGGCGTCGGAGGCAGATTTGAGCCTGGACAGCAGCGTCGAGACGCTGGACAGGTTCGAAATCGACGAGTTGTTAGCCGTCAGCTTCGACTGAATCGCGCTTTGATTCTGGCGTTCTACGCCAACGAGCGCGCTTACGATGCTCTCGGTGTCCATGCCGGACCCGATGCCGCCGAACGTTATTGTGCCGACCATGAGCTGGACCTCCGGTACAGAGCGTTAGAAACGCCGCAGGCGGCGCGCCGGACGAGGTCCGTTCGCGCCGCCCACGAGCATTGACTCCGTATCAGCCGAGGAGGCCGAAGGCCATCTGGGGCAGCTGATTGGTCTGCGCCAGCATCGAGACGCCGGCCTGACTCAGCACCTGGTTCTTGGACAGGGCCGACGTTTCCGTCGCCACGTCCACGTCGCGGATGCGCGAGTTCGCAGCCGAGATGTTCAGGCGCATGGTTTGGATGTTCGAAGTCGCCACATCCAAGCGGTTCATGGCAGCACCGAACTTCGAGCGGTAGCTGGAGACGCTGCCGATCGCCGTGTCGATCTGACCGAGCGCGTTCAAAGCACCCGTGGCGTTCGCCACCGTCGAGGTACCCGCGGCCACGCCCGTGAGGCTGACGCCACCGAAGGTCACGTCGATCTGATCGCTGCCGACGTTGTTCAAGCCGACCTGGAACTTCACCGTCGCCGCCGTAGCGTTGAGCAGTGAAACGCCGTTGAACTTCGCCGAGCCCTGAATACGGGTGATTTCCGACTGGAGAGCGCCGTACTCGGTGTTCAGGTAGCCACGGTCGGTGTTCGTGAGCGAACCGTTCGAGGACTGAACGGCCAACTCTCTCATGCGGCCCAAGATGTTGTGGACTTCGCCGAGTGAGCCTTCTGCAGTTTGCGCCATCGAGATGGCGTCGCCCGCATTGCGCTCCGCTACCGTGTAGGAGCGGATCTGCGACTTCATCGACTCGCTGACGGCAAGGCCGGCAGCGTCGTCGGCCGCAGTGTTGACGCGGAAGCCGCTGGACAGCTTTTGAAAGCTTCCGGCGAGTTGCTTCTGGTTCGTGCTGAGATTCTTTTGCGCCGCCATCGCGGCATAGTTGGTCTGAATTACTAGGGCCATCGAGATTCTCCTTCATGGAGGCCGCAGCGGTTGTTGGTCGCTGCGTCGGGGCGTCATTGCCCGTCGGGTCACATGAACGGAGGTACCGATGGAGGCTTGAACGGAAAAGTCCGTCCCTGAGCCGAGTTAAGTAAGCGGCTATCGCACCTTGGTGCCAAGGGTCAGCCTGACCCCCCCGGCGGCTTGCGAGCCGTTCCGAGGGGGGGCCGGGGCACCGCCGACCAACGCGAGGCGGCGCCCTACCTGACACAGAGGCTAGAACCATTGCACCCGGACTACTGCAGGAGCTGCATTGCCATCTGCGGCAGCTGGTTGGCCTGAGCGAGCATCGAGGTGCCCGCCTGCGCCAACACCTGGTTGCGGGACAGCTGCGAGGTCTCCTCGGCTACGTCGACGTCGCGGATGCGCGAGTTGGCGGCCGACAGGTTGACGCGCATGGTCTGGATGCTCGAGACCGTCACGTCGAGACGGTTCATCGCGGCACCGTACTTGGCGCGTTCGGTGGAGATGATTTGGATGGCCGAGTCGATGCGGCCGATCGAGTTGAGCGCCGAGCCCGCGGTGGCGCCGGCCACGCTGGTGGTCGCCGCGAGCAGCTGCGTCAAGGACAGGCCGCCGAAGGTGAGCGTGATTTGGTCGCTTGCCGTGTTGTTCAGACCGACCTGGAAGGTGATCTGCTCGCCAGCGGTCGAGACCAGCTGCTTGCCGTTGAACTTGGACGAGCCCTGGATGCGGCCCATTTCTTCCTTCAGCGCCGTGAACTCCGTATCCAGGTAGCCGCGATCGGTACCGGTCATGGAGCCGTTGGAGCTCTGGATCGCCAGCTCACGCATGCGGCCGAGGATGTCGTGCATGGAGCCGAGCGCGGCTTCCGCGGTCTGCGTCATGCTGATGGCTTCGTTCGCGTTGCGCTCGGCGATGGTATACGAGCGAATCTGCGCCTTCATGCTCTCGCTGATGGCGAGACCGGCGGCGTCGTCGGCGGCCGTATTGATGCGAAAGCCGCTGGAGAGACGCGCGAAGCTTTTGCCTAGCGCGTTGGAGTTGCGCGTCAGAGATTTCTGAGCGTCGAGGGATGCTACGTTTGTGGGGATTACTAGGGCCATGTTGGTGTGTCTCCGTGGGTCAGGTCACGGCGCGGGTGCGCCGAAGTTGGTGATCAGCTGCTGGAGCTTGCCTTCCAGCTCTTTGGTGCAGTTCTCGATGACCGAGGCGACGCGCGCCTCGCTCTGGACCGCGCGCTGAGCGCTAGCCCGGGTTTCGTCGTCGGCGCTCGTGGCTTCTTGCATCGCCGCGTCGACCTCGGCCCACGAGTAGCCGTCCACGAAGGGGGACGAGCCAACGCTGGCGCGTAGCTGTGTTTCGGCCTCGTCGAGCTTGCGGAAGGCGCGCGTGATAGCCCGCGGGTCCTCGCGGTTGACGGCCTCTTCCGCCAGCACCGCCAAGCGTCGGACGCGCCGCGCGGCGTGCCTCGCGGTCGCGGCGCTGCTGAGCTGATTCTGCAGCCACTCCACGATTTTGCTGCGGGAAAGGGGCGGGCGAGCCTCGTGCGCTGCGGCCGCGATGTCTTGCGGCGTGATGTTCAGCTCGGGCAACGGAGCGAGCACCTCTGCCAAGGTGCGCTCCTCGAAGCCGGCAATGCGGGCGCCGCCTTCCGTGGCGTTGATGATGCGCTGCTCGGGACGATCGTGCCCCAGCACCTCGGCAGCCAGCTCGAACCAGTTTCGGACGGCAGAAAAGCCGATCGTCGAGTGCACCGAGCCCTGTCCGCCCCACGCGGTGACGCGCTTGAGCGGCTCGCTCTCGATCAGCTTGCCGTTGGTGGCACGCAACGTCGCCGAGCGCTCGTGCTCGAGCGATTCGCCGTCGGCCGACAGCTTGACCTTGGAACCTTCGTAAGGCGTGCCGCTGGCGTAGGTTTGGCCGTCGGTGTAGGCCAGATCTTGCCCGACCATCACGATCGGCGAACAGCCGAGTCGTTGCGCGAGTGAGAACGCTAGCGTCGACACGCTGCCGCACACCGCTAGCCCCGAAGCCTGGCCCAGGCTGATCAGCGGCGTGAACTGCGGCAAGCCCTCGTAGACGGGCAAGAGCGGACCCTTGCCGGTGCGCAGCGACTTGGGATGCCCGGTCATGCTGAACGCGCGCACGACGTCGTCCAAATACGGAATCTGCGCCAGCAGCTCCGACAGATCGATGGACTCCATACAGGCCACGACCTGCGGCGTGATGCCGCGCCGCGCGAGCGCCAAAGCGCTGGAATTTACGGCAAAGACGAGGCCTTTTTTCGTAGCGTCGGCGAGAAGCTCGGCGTTCTTGCCAAGCGACGGACCAGCGCCGACGATGAAAGCAGGGACGTTTTGGTACTTCTCTGCGAGGCCCAGGAAGCAAGGGGAGTGCTCCAGGAGCTCGATGTTCTCGAGCACGTCGGATATCCACTCGCGAGCTCGGACGCGGTGCGTCGCCTCGTTGACGTGGCGCCGTTGAACAAGCTGGGTGACCGCCTCGCGCAGTTCGCGATCTTCGCGGTCATACAAGCTGCCGTAACCGGGGGTAACGATGAGCGTGACATTGTCTCGATTTCCGCCGAAGCTCGGCCAAATTTGGGTGAGGTCGTGCTCCGTGCACACGATGGGAAAGCCGCCAAGATCACTGGGGCCCGCAGCCAGCGCGCGCCGCGCCAGGCCCGGCTCCGGTTCGTAAATCAGAATCGGCGCGCCCGTCAGAGCTCGCAGCGCTCGCGCCGTGTGGCCCAAGCCAAGCCCAAACACCACGTATGCGCTGTCGTGAGGGCTCTCGCGCACGGTGCGGTCGAGCCACAGATCGTCCGAAGGCGCGCCCAGCAGCGTGCCTCGATGATGAAGGACGGGCGTGCCGTCCGCCTGCTCGAGCAGCTCGCCGATGGCCTCGGCGGCTTCGACGCGCTCGCGCGTGCGATCGCCCAGCCAAAGCCGCTGCAGGTTGGACTGCAAGAAGGCTTGGCCGAAATCTCTAGCGGGGAGGGTTTGAACGCCGTCCATGGTGGTGGCGTCGGGTCCATCTCACGTTTCATGCCAAAGCCCGGCGGCCGGCAAAGTCGCGCTTTATTGGCCAAAAATGCCCCGGCTCCCTGGAAATGGTCTGCCCGGTCAGCGTCTGAGCGTTGACCCCGCGGTGCCACCCCGCTGACGCGTACGAGCTGCTCGAAAGGGCGGAATCAGAGGTTAAGGTTCCGCTGTCAGGAGCCGTTCATCGGCCTGAATGAGTCTGTCGACCGACGTCTTGGCCAAGGCGACTCCGACGCGGCTAGTCTGCCGCGGGGGGCGCTGGGTGCTGGAGCTCACCCGGCTCGAGGCGGTCGATCGCGACGTGTTCCAGCCCCGGTTGACGCGGCTGGAGGGTCCCGACTCGATCCTCGCCGTGCTGCGCCGCAGCGAAGAGGGCCAGCTGCTCGCCAGCGGGGCCGCGCAGATCATGCGCAGCCCCCGCACCGAAGAGGACCGCGCCTTCGAAGTGAACGAAGGCGATTGGGTGCCAACCTCCGACGCTGGCTTCTCGCGACATCATTCGCACTCTCCCTCGCCGGGTCACACCGATGGCGGCACGGACGCAAGCGAGCTGATCAGCGTGGTGGCCGAGCTGCGGGCCGAGCTCGCTGTCTTGCGCGCTTCCCACGCCCGGCTGCGCGACCGGGTCATCGCGCTGGAGGCCAGCCAGAGCGGCATCGCTCAGCCGAACCTGCGCGGCACCATCCCTCGAGGGCCCCGTTCGCAGCGTCGTCGTAGCGAGCCTCCGCCCGCATTCTCGCCGGCCCAAGCCGAGGTCGAGCCGCTGGCACCAGCGGCCGCCTTCGCCGCTACGCAGGCTTCGCCAGCGCTCGGTGATTCCCGTGAGGCCCAGAGGCCCGGGGCGCCCGTTCCTGGCGTCCAAGAGCCGGCAGCCAAGGCGTCGCAGGAGCCGCAGGCCAGTCCTTCGGCCGCTCCTCATCAATCGTTCGAAGAGCTCGCCAAGGCCATGGTCGGCGAGCAGCCACCGCCCGTCCTGACGGTGCCGAGCCTGCGCAGCTTGAGCGAATGCCTCGCGGGCTTGCTCGAGTCTCCTCCTCCCCTCGAGCCGACGCCGGCCAAGGAAATCTCGCTCGACGGCCTGTCGAAACCGCAGGCGTGCAAGCTGCTGGACGACGAAGGTCGCGAGCGCGGTGCCATCATTTTGGACCTGCGCGCGGCGTTACTGCTCGGCGCAGGCCTGCTGGCGCTGCCGCGCGACGAAGCGTTGAGGCAGCTGAAGGAAAACGAGCCCAGCGAGGACGCGCTGCTCGCCACTTCCGAGATCTGCAACAACCTGACGGGGCCGATCAACGCAGTCTCTGGTAACGCCCATGTGCGTTCAACTGCGATGACCAGCGTCGATGTGAGCGCGTTGCCCAAGCTGCGCGCAAGGCTGGACCTGACGGTCGACGGTGGCAGGCTCGTCGTCGCGTTCTTCTAGAAGGCGCCGCCGAAGAAGTCGCAGCATCGACGGACAAGCCTGGTGGTATAATGCCCCGCTTGTCCTCGGCCGTACCTCGCAGGGCGAAGGCTCGGCTTTCCCCTGGTACCATGTATTTACTTCGTAACCTGAGGCCCTTCACGGCCGCGCTTGCTTGGAGCTTGTTCTGGCCCGCCACCGCGGCTGTCGCGCAGGCGCAGGCTGCAGCTGCCGAGCCAGTGCCGCCCGCTCCGACCCCGCCCGTCGACGCCAAGCCCGCCGAAGCCGCGCCCGCTGGCGACGCTGCGGCCGAGCTGGCCAAGCTGCGCGCCGAGGTCGAAGCCAACAAGCAGGCGATCGCCGAGCTGAAGGCCGCGCAAGAAGAAGCGGCGGCCGCGGATGACGAAGTGCCGGTTGCCGAGCAAGAGAAGCTGAAGCTCTACGGCTTTGCCGACATGGGCTTTCAATACGTGCACATGGACAAGCAAAGCTTGCTCGCCAACGTCTACGACGTGAACGAGCCGGACTTCGTGCTCGGCAACGTGAACCTGTACTTCGACGCGCAGCCCGTCGAGCACTGGCGCGGCCTGGTCGAGGTGCGCTTCACCAACGCACCTCACGGAAAAATCACCAACTTTGGCGGACTGGGCGGCAAGTTCACGCGCGCCAACACGTTTACCGACGACTCCTCGGGCGCCGCGCTCAACGCGCCCCTGTGGGGCGGCAGCGTGGTCATCGAGCGCGCATGGCTCGAGTACAACCAGCTGCAGGGGCTGAAAATCCGGGTCGGCAATTGGTTCTCGCCTTTCGGCATTTGGAACGAAGATCACGGCTCGCCGACGCTGATTTCGCTGGCCTGGCCGCAATTCATGACGCAGCGCTGGATGCCGCTTCGTCAAACGGGTGTGATGGCCTATGGCAACACCTTCGCGGGCAGCTGGGAGCTCGGCTACGCCGCGACGCTCAGCAACGGCCGTCAAGAAGAGTCGACGCTCAACGTCGACGGTTACCTCGGCTACGGCGGGCGCCTGTACGCGCGGCGCGACACGGGCGACGTGAACGCCACCTTGGGTACGTCGTTCTTCACCGGCAAGACGCGCGACAAGGTCGTGGCCGTGACTGGTGTCGATCCCATCACCTGGAGCAGCGAATCGACCTTCGAGTACAACGAGTACGTGATGGGCGCCGACGCCTCGCTCGACGTCGGGCACACGCGCATTCGCGCCGAGGGTGTGGTGCGGCGCCTCAAGTACACGCCCGGCAAGCGCGAGCCGCTCAATCAGGTGCTGGCGCCTGGCGGCAAGGCTCCCGACAAGTGGGAGCACAGCCTGTACCTGCTCGCCGCCCAGCAGCTGCCCTGGAAATCCCTCGATATGTTCGAGCCATACTTGTGGGTCGAAGCGTTTCAGACCCCCACGCTGGTCGGTGACGGCACGTTCGTCAGCTCGGTCGGCCTGAACGTCCATTTCAACCCGGCCATCACCTGGAAGAACCAGTACACGCACGTCAACTTCTTCGACTGGATGTATGAGAGCAGATTCGACAATTCGAAGGGCAACGTCGACATGTTCTATTCCCGTCTGGTGATGGCGTTTTGAGCATGACGACGCGAAGAAGGCTCATAGTCGCGGCGCTGCTCGCCGGACCCGTGCTTTGCTGGGCGACGGGGTCGCTCGCCGATGGCGACGTGCTCGTGGTGATCGTCAACAAAGCGAACCCGGTGACCAAGCTGGCCCGTGACGACCTGCGTCCGTTCTTTCAGACCACCAAAAAGTCCTGGGATTTTGGCGAAGACGCGGTGCCCATCAACCTGCCAGAAGGCAACGTGCTCCGAAACGACTTCGACCAAGCGGTGCTCGGCTTGGACCCCGAGCGCGTCGCGCGCTACTGGACCGATCGCAAGGTGCGCGGCGGCGCGCGCCCGCCCGTGCGCGTGCAGTCCACCAGCGCCGTGCTCAAGGCAGTCGCGACCAAGCCGGGCGCCGTTGGCTACGTGCGCTTGAGCGAAGTGAACAAAGACGTGAAGGTCGTCGCCAAGATTAGCGGCGGAAAGCTGAGCCCCCCGTGAACGAGTTCTTCTCCGCAAAGTCTCGCAGCCCGCAGCTGCGCTCGCTCGTGACCTTGGGGCTCTTGGGCCTGCTCGTCGCGCCGCCTGCTTGCAAAGACAAAGAGCCGTGTGACGAAGGGCAGGAGTCCATCGGCACCGGCTGCTTCCCGGAGGCGACGGGTGGCAGCAGCGCTGGCAGCAGCAGCAAACCGGAGGCTGGCTCGCCTGGCGACGCCGGTGCGTCCGACGGTGGTGGCGGGAACGCGGCGCCGGTTGGCAATCCCGACGCGACGTTCGGCACGCCCTGCGAAAGCGACGCCGAGTGCGGCGGCGATGCGCCCGTCTGCGCGACCGACCCGCTCTATTACTGCACCCAGCTCGACTGCAAGGACGGTGAAGCCAACGCCGGCGCTTGTCCGGATGGTTACACCTGCGTGCTCTTGCCTCCCAACCCCTCCGCCTGCGTCAACCTTGCGACGGCTCCTTAGCCGGCTCTTTGGTCTGCACGGGTAGCTGATCGAGCGAGGTGCCCGCGGCGGCGCGGTTGGCGTCGGCGACGTCTTTGGTTTCACCGCGCAGGATGGTGAGGCTGGTAGGCGCCACGATGCCCAGCTTGACCACGCCCTTCGACAGCTCGGTGACGATTACTTCGACGTCGTCTCCGATTAGAATGCGCTGTCCCTTGCGCCGCGCGATGATGAGCATGCCCGGATACTAGCCCGGCTCCGCCAAGAACCGCCAAAAACCGCAAGAACAGGACGGGGGTCAGGGATCAGGGGTCAGGGGTGGCTCCGGGCTGGCGCCCGCTCGGTTTGCTGCCTGCACGTTCGGGCGTGTTCTGCACGGAACTCGAGGGCGAGCGAAGAGCCGGACCACCCCGCCCTCTGCTCGCCCTGATCCCTCCGCCGCCTGACCCCTGACCCCTGAGCCCTGACCCCTAGAACCTATTTACGCCGCCCAGTTCCAAGATTTGTTTCGAGACCGCGATGGCGCGCTCGAGCGATTGGCCAAGGGCGTTCACCCGCGTGTAGCTCTCGAAAGGGTCAGCGGCGCCGATCTGCGCGCGTTTTTGCTGCTCGGTGTCGAGTGAGGTGAGCACGCTCTCGCTGGCGTCCAGCTTGCTGAGCACCAGCCCCGAGCGGGCCCGGGCGTTGATGAGCTGCGCGTGGGACGCGCCGATGTCGTCGATGGACGAGCGGATGGCGGCCAGGTCGTCGGTGCCGAGCGCGGTAGCCAAGCTCTGTAGGTCGGCGAACACGTCGCGGCCACCCGCGACCACGAAGGCCTCGGCGCCGCTGGTGCTGACCGCGGTCGGCGTGCTGTTGCCGATCTGCACCACGTGCGCGGTGTCGTTGCCTTGAAAGACACCGGTGGGATCGAAAGCCGCCGTCGTGACCTCGCTGCCCGAAAATAGGTAGCCGCGAGTGCCGCGCGTGTTGCCGAGCTTCAGCAGCGAGTCCTTCAGGCCGACGACCTCTACGCTGAGCGTCTTGCGGTCTTCGGCGGTGAGCTCGCCGTTGGAACCTTGCAGCGCAATTTCTTTGAGGCGCGCGAAGATGTCGGAGGCGCCGTCGAGCGTAGATTCGGTCAGCTCCGCGTCGCCGCGCACGGCGTCGATGGCCGACAGGTGCGCCTTGGTCTGGCTGGAGCTGGCGCTCAAGCGCGCGAGCTCTGCGGCGGCGATTGGATCGTCCGACGGCTTGCCCACGCGCACGCCCGTGGTGGCTTCTTGCGTCGCCTTCGCGTGCTGCGAAGAGATGTTCGACAGATTCGAGAGAACCTGTGCGTAGCGCATGCCTTCGGTGACTCTCATCGTCCGACTCGGTTGATGAGGTCTTGCAGTAACTGATCCACCGTCGACAGCACGCGGCCGGCGGCCTCGTAGGCGCGCTGGTACTTGGTCAGGTTGACCATCTCTTCGTCGAGCGAGACGCCGCTAACGGATTCGCGCATGGCCTGAACTTGCTCTTTGATGGCCTGTTGGGTCTCGACGGCTTGGGCGAGCGCGGATTTGCGCTGGCCGATGGCGCCGACGATGTCGCCGTAAGTCTCGGCGGCGGTGCGCCCACCGGTGAGTCCGGTGTTGAACACGTCGGCTAGCGCCACGGCGTTGCCGGAGCCGCCCGGCAAGCTGGCGGCGTCGCTGGACGCTGCGATGGCGGCGGGGTTGCCGGCCACGTCGGTGCTCACGCGGATGCCGCGGGCTGCGCCGGCGACGGTTGGGCCGACGTCGAACAGGTCGCGGCCCGTCACGCCGTCTTGGCCGAAGCCCGCGGCGTGCTGGGCGTTCACGGCGTTGCCGACGTCGAACAGCAGCGCGTCCAGCCGGCCTTCGACGTCGAAGATGTCTTCGCGTGCTTCCTTGATGCCGGCCAGCTTGCCGCCAGTCAGAAACTGGGTGACCTCGGTGGTCCCGCCGCCCACGGTGGTGCTGTTGAGCCTGAGCGAGCCGTCGGGGTAGAGGTCGACGCTCA
>DATAKF010000020.1:0-7142 GCA_036261775.1 Polyangiaceae bacterium
CAACGCCGTTGCCGAGAGCTTCTTCTCCACCATCAAGCTCGAGCTCGTCTACGACCGCCGCTGGGCCACCCGGCTCGAGCTGCGGACCGCCGTCTTCGATTACATCGAGGTTTTCTACAACCGCCAGCGCCTCCACTCGACGCTCGGCTACAAATCCCCCGTCCAATTCGAAACTGACCACGCCGCCGTAGCGGCCTAGCAAGTGTCAACGGAACCGGGGGAACCCCAGTGCCCTAGCCAGCGCACCGCACGCACGGCGCCGTAACGTCGCCGCTCGAGCGAGATCGTGAGCGGGCTGCGCCCGGGTGCCGCCTGCGGCGGGGAGAGGTGGGCCTGCGGGGTGAGGTGGGCGCCTGCGGCGGGTGAGGGCAGAGGTGAACCGCCTGCGGCGGTGACGCGCCGGAGGCGCGGGTACGAGCGCCACTCTCCCCGAAGGCTCACCTCACCCGCGCGAAGCGCGCCCACCTCTCCCGCGTGCGCGGAACGCGCGGCGCTCACCTCTCCCCGAAGGCTCACCTCACCCGCGCGAAGCGCGCCCACCTCTCCCGAGCGAAGCTCGCCCACCTCTCCCCGAAGGCTCACCTCTCCCCGAAGGCTCACCTCTCCCCGAAGGCTCACCTCTCCCGCGCGACGCGCGCCCACCTCTCCCGCCTGCGCCGAAGGCGCGGCGCTCACCTCGCCTCGAGGGCCCACCCCGCCCGCCCGCGCCTGCGCGGTGCACGCCAGCTCGTGAACTACTTGACGGACGAGCACGCATCGCTACGCTCCCCATCAGGACTTTGGTCCGCCCTCTAGCAAGGCCGCCTTGCGGGTCGCTTCGGCTTCCTGCTCGTGCGGCCTGCATTTTTCTGGGAGCGTCGAGGCGGGGATGGCCGAGAGCGCCCTGGAGACGCAGCTCCGGCGAGCGCTGCAGTACGACGCGGAGGTGCGCCAATGTTCAGGGAATAGGCCCCGCATCGTAGCGGTCCTTCATCGCATGACCTGGACGCTCCCAACCCAACCCAACCTCTCCGAGCCCGAACGTCTCGTGCATGCTTCGCTGCGCCATGTAGAAGCCATCGCTTCGGTCTTGCCGCTCGATGCGGAAGATGAGCGCATTGTCGATGAGCTCATGGCAAAGCGTGCTGCTCGCCTCGGCACTCGTCCCTTGCGGAGGCGAGAAGGCGATCCGAGGTGATGGTGGCCGCGGGGGAACGCTGGCCGCCCGTTTGCGATCTCGACGAGCTAGTTGCCGAGATCAAGCGGCTACTCTTGAACGCTTGCCTTGTGCGTTTCCTCGCCCGCGACGACGGCCGGTACGAATAGGGTTCAGATGAGATGGGGGCACCAAAGACGACGACGTGGGAGCTGGAGCAATGCGCGCGCGAAAGCTCCGCTACCGCTCGCTGAGCAGCGGTGCTTGGGCGCGGACGATGCCGCGGCCGAGGCTGGCGAGGAGGTCGCCCTTGCCGAGGAGCTTTTCGGCGCCGCCGTCGTCGAGCACGATGCGTGAGTTTACTTTGCTGGCGACTTGGAGCGCGATTTTGCCGCCTAGGTTGGCCTTGATGATGGGCGGCACGGTTTCGCGGTCGGGGCGTTGGGTGGCGAGGATGAGGTGGATGCCGGCGGCGCGCGCTTTGGCGCCGAGGCGTTTGATGCCGGTGAAAAAGGCCTGGGCGGTGGCCTTTTCGGTGATCAAGTCTTGGAACTCGTCGATGACGAGGACGCGGCGCTCGAGCTGCTGATCCGCGGGCGCTTGCTCGTTGTATTCGCCAACGTCGGCGACTTGGGCGGCTTCGAGAATCTTGTAGCGCTCCTCCATCAGGTCGACGAGTTGCTCAATCGCGGGCAGCGTCTCGTCGATGTCGTAGCGGATGGGGCCGTCGAGGTGGGCGGCGACGGCGGCTTTGAAACCTGCGCCGATGAACGTGACGCGCTTGGGATCAATGAGTGTGAAGCGAATCGCGGCAGGCCCGTGGAATTGCACCAGGCTGGCGATGACCGACTGAATCAACACCGATTTGCCGCTGCCGCTTTGGCCGGCAATCAGCAGATGTGGTGTGCCGGAGTCGGAGAGATCTGCGCAGAGGACCGCGCCGTCCGGGGCCTGGCCGACGACGAGCCTTCCCGCTCTGGCCGACAGCCACAGGCGACTCTCTTCGAGGAGCGGTCCGAGCAGCACCTTGCGCGGGTTGGGGCGTTTGACGATGAAGCGGCGATGGCCCCCTTGCTTCGCGTATTCCACGTCGACGCCGACGTCGGCGGCGAGCCGGTGGCGCACGTCTTCCGCGGCGCGATCGAGATGGCTCACGGCGCCGCGAGGGCGAGAAACGTCGATGAGGTAGAGCGTTGGCCCAACCGTCGGGGCCTTAGGACAAACCGCCGCCACTCCCTGGCGCTTCAGCTCGGCGAGGATTCGGTCCTTCAGTTGGTCCGCCTCCGCACGACCAGCCTCGTCGTCTCGAGACGGGCCGGGTGCTGCGAGCGTCGCGGCGTCTTGCATGGTGCGCGAGACGTCAGGGCGTGGGCGCGAGGCAGCCATCGGCGGATCGTCGCGGGCCGGCAATCGATCCGGGTACTGCTCCGCACACGGCTTCGCCATCGGGCAGGCGGCGCACAAATCACGGCGTTCGGTGGCCGGCGCGCGCAAGGGCTCCTGGGACCAGGACAGCATGTTGATTAGCAGCGGCGAGACCACCGTGGTCATGAAGCTATCGGCCGCTTCGCTCGACATGGTTACTTCGCGCAGCGTCGGCGAAAAGCGGAGCACGACAGGGCGCGCCTCGACGCCTTGCCCGACGCGCAACAGCTCGCGGTAGAGCGCCACCTGCGCCCGGTCGAGCTCGTCATTTGCTTCGTCCGTGAGCTTGTACTCGATCACCTCGAGCGCACCGTGCTTGTCCGCATAGAGCGCGTCGAGGCGACCGTGCACCACCGGCCCGTCTTCACCCAGGGTAGCTTCCACCCCGCGTTCCCCGGCGTGGAGCAGCTTGGCGAGCGAGGAAGCCGGAGTGCCTGGCCAGGCCAACAAGCGGCCAGCCAGATGGCGCCCAAGCTCTCGCAATGCCTCCGCCAAGTCATCCACTTCGCCCGGAATCGACCAATAGGTGGGGTCCTCCTCCAGCTCGTCGCTGAGTAGCGACAGCAGCCAGCGAGCGAGCGCGGCCTCGACATCATCGCGCGGAGTGCCCGGCGGCAAACTCGCAAAGCTGGCTGGCGGTTGCTCAACCTGTCGCGTGAATCGCTCGACCAGGCGATGAAACGTGGCGCCAAGACACGAAGAACCCAGCGGAAAGGCCACCGATTGGCCCACGAGGCGACCGAGCGCGAAGACGCGCGGGCAACGCAGTGCATTGCGTACCTCGGTCACACTGAAACGCTCGGTCATGTCGCATCCTTCACGCAAACGATGGCGCGACCAAACCAGCCGACGCGCTTTCCTGCGGCTTCTAGCTCCGCCTGCACCGAGGCGCGCGTGGCTTTGGGCTCCAGCCTGATGACCTCGCGCACCAGCCGATCGATCGACGCAATGCGCAAACGCTTGAGAGTCAGCAGCGAGTGCTCGCTCGGGCCAAGAGCCAAGGGTGGGTCGACTTCCGGACCCTCCGCGTCAACGGGTGTCGCGATGAGGTCCTTCATGATGGGCCAAGCGCTCACGTCGAGCTCCGAAGCAACCCAGCCAACGACCACTTCTTCGGTGAGCGCTTCGCCCTGGGAGTTGGTGACGTCTCCGGATCGGGCGGCTTGCAACAGCTCGTCCAGCGCGAGCAAATTGGCGCTGTCGTCCGGATCTAAGTCGACCCACCGTGCTCTGCCAGAGGCGAGCAGCGCACGGCGCTTGGCCAACGTATCCTTCCAGGTCGGCGGCAGCTCGCGCGCTCGTTCACGAATGACGATGATCGACGTGTCTTTAGCAAGGCTTGTCAGCTTGTTGAGCGCGCTGCCGAGGCTCTTGGGGTGCCCCTCCGCGAGAATTGCGAGGTGAGCGCGTTGTTGGCCTGTCTTGAGCGTGAGCCGCGCGCGCCCTTGCTTGTCCGGCGCGATCTCTGCGTCCGCGAGGAACCGACCGGCACACAGCAGACCGTCAGCTAGGCGCGCGGAGTCCAAACCTGTGCGCTGCTCCGCCGCGTCGCTCAGAACCCGCCGACTCCGACTCAAGCAGCTCTCCCATTCGCCCTGCAAACCTTCGTCGTTGTCCGCCTTCTGGTCGGCTGGTGACGTGGTGGCCGCTCCGACGTCCGGTTCACCGTCTAGCGCTCGACGGCATTCGAGTAGCAACATGCGCGGCGTCAGGCCTGGTTGCGCTTTCAGTCGTGCCAAACGGGACTCGCCGAGCGGCCACGGAAACGACTCCGCGGGGTCGGGCAGTTTCTGACACCACAACCTGAGCAGCTCTTCTCGCTCCTTGGCGCTCGGTAGCGCGAGCGTCTCGCGCCGCATGACGAGGCGTGAGCGCTGCGAAGGGTTGAGTGTCGGCTCGATGCCACGATCCCACTCGGAGTCGAGCGCCATGTGGACCAACGTGAGCCCGCGCACGGTGTCGACGAGCTCGGACGTGAGGTGGGCGTAGGCGAGCAGGCGCGAGCCGACCGCGCCTCCTTCAACCAGGTTCTCGAGCTGATCGAAGACCAAAACGATGGGCGCGCCCGGTGCAGCCACCATTGCCAGCGTACGAATGGCAATCGGCGCAATATCCTCGCTCAAGGATGCCGTCGCGCCGATACGCTGGAGTTGCGCGACGTCACAATCGCGACCGGAGAGCCACGCCAAGAGCGCCCGACGCGTAGGCCCCGTGGCAAACGGAGCACGCAGCAGACGCCTCAGGTAGCTTTCGTCCAGCTCCGGCCACTTCTCTAGCGCGCGCTCCAGATCCGCATCCAGTCGCTCTTCTCGCGACTTTTCGGGCATTTCCGCGTACGCCTCGAGAAACGTAGTCGGAAAGCCGGTGCTGGCGCCGTCCAGATACGCCAGGAGCGATCCCACGAGCGCGGAGATCTGCGGCAGGCCTTGGGTCGTGTGTGCGAGCTGCGACACGATCTCGCCAAGCAAGAAGCGTGGCGTCATTTCTGCGTGCACGAGCGGCCGAATGTGCACGAACACTGCCCGGGGGCCGATACGTCGCCGCAAGCGGGCGAACAAATGCGTCTTTCCGGCACCCGGGGATCCCAAGACAACGAGGGAGGTCGAGCGCAGAGCGCGTGGCTCTTCGCGAGCCGTAGCGCGCAGCTTTGCGATCGCTTCCTCGATGGCGTCGCTAGCTCCCTCATTGAGGGTCGCGAGGTCCACGAAGTCGTCCGACCAAGGGTCGGCGTGTACCGCATCTAGAAATGCTCGGCTCATGTTGCCCCTCCAGTCAGCCTTCGAGCCCATGACAGCCGCGTGTCGTGTGGCCCCGGAGGACAAACAGAAAGCTCTGCTTCGGAAAGACGACCAATACCGCCTTCAGGCCGCAGCTCCAAGAGCTCTCGCTCGGCTGCGGCGAGCAGCAGCTTCACCGCAGCGGTGGCAGACACTTGGGGCGCCAGCCGCCCCACAACGGCAGGAACGAACGACAACCCTGTTCTCAGATCGCGCGTGGAATCTACGGCGTCGAGCAGCGCACGCATCGCATCATCATGCTGTTGCCGGGGGAGCGCCGTTGGCCCTGGTGAGGCCGAGCGCGTTGTTGCTGGGTGCTTCTGGCCAAAGACCGTCATCGCGTCGGAAAGGACCGCCTTGGCGTCGGTGGTAAGCAGACTCAGTCCGCGCTTTCTTGTGACTTTTTCCAGTGCCTTACCGAACGCAACCACACTCGTCCGCAGCACCTCGACTTCTGCGCCTGACAGGACGGGGACCTCGGCCCCCGCAAGGACCTCTGCGGTCCCGCGCAGCACGAGGCGCGCCGTCCCGTCGCGTACCGCCGCTTCCGTCAGACGCTTCAGCTCCGGACCGGTAGCGCCGCGGACGTGCGAGCCCAACGCTTTCACGGGCACCAGCGCCCCGTGCTGCAACGCAGCCTGCAACTGCGCCGCCAAAGGCCGCCGCACCAGCGTTTTCGTCACCTCAAACCCGTCCTGCACCAGCTTCTCTACGACTTCAGCACGTACCTGAGTCGGCTTGATCCGACCCAGTTTCACCATCCCCTCGCGCTCCAGCTCGTCCCGCAAGGCCGAGACAATCGCCCCAACATCGACGCCAGAGGCCACCTTCTTGCGCTGCGCCATAGCGCGCGGAGAGTAACTCCGAGACCAGCGGCAGCGCCACGCCCATCGCTGGAGGGCGGACAATCTGAGTCACACCGCCCCCGTCGGGGCTTTACTCCCCACGCCATCCTCCAACCTGCCGCTACGATTCTCTCCACACGGCGCCCGCGCTCAACACTACCCGCGCGTGATCTTCCAAAGTATCGCCACAATGCGCCGCACCAGCCCCGAGCGCGCGCTCGGCGTCACCCGCCGCGACGTGGCGCCAGGCGATAGCCTGGCGCAGCGCATGCTGCGTCTCGCGCGCGCTGCCCGCGGCCGTGTGGAACCGCGCACGCTTGTTTCCCGGATCCGACAGCGCCCGCCTCCGCGCAGTTGAGCCCAGTGCTGCTCGCTGCCCGACGGATTTGATCTTCGAGCGCTCTATGTCGGTTCTTGACGCGGGGCATCAACCCGAGAACCCGGCTTTGCCGCGGCGAAGCCGCTTCCCGCTCGCAGCACACTCCCGCGCGAAGCCCGCTCCGGGCAAAGCGGCTCCCGAGCGAAGCTCGTACCCGCGCGTAGCGCACCCGGGCGAAGCCCGCTCAGTTGTGCACTACATCTTGATGGCAGACGTGAGAAACACCGGCACCGACCACTGGAGGCCCTTCTTTTCAGTCACCTTGGGCACGGCCTTGTCATCTGCCTCTCGCGTAACAATCTGTGCCTTGACGGGAATTCCCAACCGAAACGCAAGTTCCTTGGTGAACAAGAAGTCGACGAATGCCGTCGCCCCGAACTTGTTGACGTGGGTGGCTTGAGAAGCGGGAGGATCAAAGGCGTACTCGAGATCGGCGTTCAGTCCGGCCACCAGTCGCGGCGGCACCTTGCCGTCGACTACGTTCAACTTACCTTCCTTGTAGAGGGCATCCGCCGAGAGGCTGCCAAGCACGAACGATACCGAGATCGACGGGGCAACGTACACGCCGAAATCATCAGCCA
>DATAKF010000229.1:0-6250 GCA_036261775.1 Polyangiaceae bacterium
TCTTGCTCCAGCAATCGACATGCCAATAGCTCGCGCTGGCAGATGATTCAGCGCCGCCGCGAGGCCCGAGGCGACGGCCCGGGCCTCGCGGCGAGCACGTGCGGGAATTCCGGACAGCCGTTGCTGGAACTGACGCGCGGAATCCGTTTTGGTCCGCAGCATTAGGAGACGCCTGAGGCAGGACGGCTCAGGCGCGGAGCGGTCATGAGCTCGCGGCGTCCACGCTTCCGAGGCCGAGGCGCGAAACGCAACGCCGTTCCGTTGTCGGAACGATAGTTGCAGAGCGACTCGGGTCCGATGGTGAGTAGACGACTCGGCAGAGACGAAGCGCTGGCGCTGTGCGCCAGCGGATGCTTTCCCGACGAAGCTATCGCCTCGACTGCGGGACCACGGTTTAGCGCCCCTCGCCATCGGACATCTTCCTAGTGCTTGCGCTGAGCAACTTTCGCGCACGGCGGCCGCGCCACCGCGCGACGCAGCTGGAGACCCTGGAATGGCTCGCGCAGGCCCACACCCGCGCCGAAGCAGGGTTGGTCGCGCAGCAGGGCAAATCCTTCGACAACGCGGCGTTTCTCGAATGGATGCGTCGGCGCCTGCGCCGGTTTGGCTGTAGCAGCGAACAGATCACGACGCGGGGCTACGAAATCGACGACTGCAGTCACGTCGACTGGCGCGACATGGAGGTCTACGACCTCTCCGAGCGACCGAACGGTGCGGGGATGCGGGCTCGCAGCAAGGTCTTCGGGCGAGTGGCGAACGCAGCCTTCGACGAGCTATTCACCGAGGTCGATAGTGCGCCCCAGCATTTGATACACGTGACCTGCACTGGCTACGAGAGTCCGAGCGCTGCCCAAATGCTCGTTGCGCGGAAGGGGTGGGGGCGCGAGACGCGAGTGACCCATGCCTACCACATGGGCTGCTACGCCGCGCTGCCCGCGCTACGCACCGCAGCAGGTTTTTGCTCGTACCACGACTCCGGTGAGCGTTCTCGGCCAAGTCGCGTCGATATCGTTCACACGGAGCTGTGTTCGCTCCACATGCACCCGCTGCGGCACGACCCGGAGCAGCTCGTCGTGCAAAGCCTGTTTGCGGACGGTTGCATCTCTTACTCCGTCTCGGCGGGCGGGCGCGCCGCTGCGGGCGGACCGGCCTTGGCAGTCGTGTCGATGGATGAATGGATAGTGCCGGACTCTGCCAACTCGATGGCTTGGTTTTGTGCCGATTTCGGCATGGAGATGGTGCTCGCGCGCGACGTCCCTGAAAAGATCACGGCGTCACTTTCGGGGTTCGTGTCGAGCCTGTTGGCCAAGGCGGGGCAACCCGAGGCGGCTTTGGAGAGCGCGCTCTTCGCGATTCACCCGGGCGGTCCGAAGATCGTCGACCAGATAGCCGCCACGCTGAAGTTGAGCGAGGCGCAGATTGCCTTCAGCCGCGCGGTGCTGCGCGAGCACGGCAACATGTCGTCCGCGACCTTGCCGCACATCTGGCAACGCATCGTGGAAGCGCCCGAAGTGACGACCGATCAGCTGGTGGTGAGCTTGGCGTTTGGACCTGGCCTCACCCTCTCCGGCGCCGTGCTGCGCAAGGTCTGGCCGTGATGCTCTGGGCGGCGCTGCCGCTCGGCTTGCAGGCGTTCGCCATGCTGGTAGACGAGCTGTACTTTCACCGCCAGCGTGGCTTGCCGCGCTGGGAGCGCCTAGGGCATCCCGTCGACACGCTGAGCGTGCTGGCTTGTTATGCCATCGCGTTGAGCTTGAGACCTACGGAAGCTCACGCTGTCGTGTACATGGTGGCCGCAGCCTTTTCGTGCTTGCTCATCACCAAAGACGAGCTCGTTCACGCGCAGCGTTGCTCGCCGCTGGAGCTGTGGCTGCATTCGGTGCTGTTCGTCCTGCACCCCATCGTGCTCGGCATTGGTGGATTGCTTTGGCTCCGCCAGGAGCGAGCCATGCTGTGGCTGTCGGCCACCGTCACCGCCGCGTTTGCCGCTTATCAGCTGGTCTACTGGAACGTGCCATGGAAAAAAGTCTTTCGATCCCGGTCAACAACGCCATCTACGACGAGCTTGGCGAGCGCTGGTACGCGGCCCATGACGATCCGGTCGCGCTCCTCCGCGCCGAGTCACGGCTCAGAAACCCTTGGGTAGCGGCCCACATCCTCCGCGAGCGCGGAGCGGAGGCGTCCGTGCTGGACGTCGGCTGTGGCGCCGGGTTCCTGAGCAATCATTTGGCTGGCCAGGGCTTCGACGTGACGGGCGTGGACGCTTCACCGGGCAGCTTGGACGTTGCCGTCCGCCACGACGCGACTGGTAAAGCGCGGTACGTAGTGGGTGACGCGCTGGCGCTGCCGTTCGCCGCAGCATCCTTCGATGTGGTGTGTGCGATGGACTTTTTGGAGCATGTGGAGGACCCCGCCGCGGTGGTCGCCGAAATTTCGAGGGTGCTCAAGCCTGGCGGGCTGTTCTTTTTCCACACGTTCAACAGAAACCCTATCGCCTGGCTCGTGATCATCAAGGGCGTGGAGTGGTTCGTGAAGAATACGCCGAAGCACATGCACGTGCTCCGACTCTTCATCAAGCCGACCGAGCTTGCACGAATGTGCCAGTCGTGCGGCTTGCAGGTGGCCGAGCTGCACGGCTCGGAGCCAGTCGTGTTCTCGTGGGCGTTCTGGCGAATGCTACTGACGCGCGTCGTCCCGACTGATTTTCGATTTCGCTTCAGTCGCTCGACGCTGCTGGCCTATACGGGCTACGCCAAGCAGACGCAGCTCCTCAATGCAGCAGCAGACGCAAGCTGAGGTAACCCAGCGTACAGACGGAGACCCCGAACTGTAGCCGGTGCAGCGTGATGAAGTTCGTCAGTACCTGGCTCTGGAAGGTCCGGTACCAGCGAAACACGACCCACCAGAGCAGCAGTTGGGCCGCGATCGCTAGCAGCGCATCCCTTGCGCCGAAGCGCGAGAATGCGACGTACGCCATACACAGCCC
The DNA here is from genome assembly GCA_036261775.1 of Polyangiaceae bacterium. GTDB lineage: Bacteria > Myxococcota_A > Polyangia > Polyangiales > Polyangiaceae > PMG-095. The sequence goes on from DATAKF010000229.1 coordinate 2,987, forward strand.
GCCAGCCATCAAGCAGGACAGGGCAAACCCAAAGGAAGCGTTGGGCCCGTACGCCACGGCAAACGTCGAGTCGCCCCGCTGTCTGTCTTCCTCGATTTGGTAGAGCTGGCTGAGGGGATAAAAGCCCATGGTAAGCAGGACCGCGGCCGTCATCCCGAGCAGACCATCCAACGACCGAGACAGCAGCGCCACAGGAGTTTGCGCGCATAGCCAACCCGCCCGAAAACCAACAGCTCCTTGGCCGAGCCCTACCACCAAAAGTGACAGCAGCGGCCGGCTCTTCCAACGCAAGCTGGGATGCGAGTAGGCGACGGACAGCGCCATGACGATCGCGTACCACAAGGCCAGTTCCCAGCTGAGCCAAACGCAAAGCGCGAGGCCGATGAGTTGAACACCCAACGAGAAGCCCAGCAGCGACGCGCTCACGGGTGGTGGATGGCGCAGCCCTCCGACCGGGCCCTCATCGCGGTCGTAGAACGAATTGTAGGCGGTGATGCCGCCGTAGAGAAACACGTGAAACGCCACGAACCCTACGGCGGCGTTGCGTGAAGGCTGTCCGCCGCCCAAGGCAAACCCCCAGACGAATAGCGGAGACAGGAACATCAGTTGGTAGTGCAGCCGCAAGTGCACGAACAAGTGCCAGAGTTTGCGCGCCCGCGTAGTCATGTGAAGTTGCTTCGGCGCCGCCAACTCGCGTGCCTTCGCCTTGGGGGCGTTCAACGCGACGACGATCTGCGAGTCGACGGAGGCGCCGCGCTTTCGGTAGCTTGGGCGACGGGCCCACAGGAGACGATGAATCCGGAGTGACTGCGCATCGACGAACGCGCCCGCAGCATGGTCAGAAGCATGGCCGCCACGCTGGCGGCCGAGGCGGATGATTTGGTGCTGACGAGCAGCTTGGTCAGGGCAGGTATGCGCGCGGTGACCATGCTCAGGATCAATTCGGGTGCGTCGTGGGCCAAATCCTCGATGTCCGACAGACAGGCCGTTGCGCTGCCGGGCGAGACCGCCGCGTGCACGCCTTCGCTCAATTCGGCGAAGAGTGCTCGCTCGCTGGCATGATGTTTTGCCCCGGGAAAGATCGCGACTTCCGCGCCGCACTTGGCGCAGGGGCTCAGCACGGTGCCGTGAGCATGCTGCGACACGAGCACGACAAAACTGCATGCGTCGCACCTAGCCGGAAGGTAGTGCATGCAATGCCACTATCGCGAACTCGCAGGCGCTGCAAACACCATGTTGGTAGCAACATGATGCGTTCGGTGTGGAGTGCCTTGGATGTTTCATGCTGTCCAAGCCGTGTGTCAGGACATATACGTACGCTAGCGGCCGCAACCACCTGCCGGATTCAGCCATGCTCATCTGACGGCGCTTGCTCAATATCCCGGACAGACGTGAGCGAGCCTCGCGAATATCGTAGTCGAATGGTCTACATCGCTGCGGCGTGCGACAGGTGTCCGAGCGTTTCAATGGTCGATATCCTGGACTATTTCGAAGGTTTGGGGATTTGTGCGTGCGGCGGCGCGCTCGAAGCATTGCTCGGTCGGACTTACCCGTCGGGAGACTGCGCGCTGTTCGAAGGTCTCACCGGTTTGGTCGATGACTCGGGTATCTCGGGGCACGCCGCGGCAGAGCTTGCCGAGCGCTTGGCCGGCGCTCGCTCATCGACCGTAGAATGCCTGGCGGTCCTCGAAGTGATCCGAGCGATTCCGCGCACCATCTTCACCCTGCGGCTGTTCAACGCGCATCCTCAGCGCTTTCAGCAGGCGGTCGCCATGCTAGCCGTCATCCTGGCAGGGCGCTCGCGGACCCGACACTCGGAAGAAGTGACGGGCCCTCGCGCAGCTCGGGAGATGGCCGAGCTCTCCGCACGAGCGACGCCGGGGTTGCGCCAGGCCATGCAGCCAGCGCAATCGCAGGCCCGCGTTCTCGATGACGTTCATCCCGACTCACGCAGGCATGGCTAGTCGCCGTTCGCGGTCTGAGAAGCTTCCCGCGACGTAGGGGTGACGGTTGCATCAAGCTGGTTCTCGGGCCGTAAAGCGTGGCTGAGGCCGCGCCATTGATCGCTCGACGTGCGCTTCGGCGCGACAAGCGTCGCTCACGACGTTTCTGCTAGCTTCCGTTCGGCGGAGCAGGAACGCTACGCCATGGACGAGGAGACGGACCCTCAGCTGACGGGCCAGGCGGGGTCAGAGGAGGCCTCGGAGCGCCTCGCCCAGCCGCTGGAGCTGGAGCCCCCACCGCGGCTGGCGTTCACTGTCGTTGGCATCGGGGCGTCAGCGGGCGGGCTCGAGGCTTTCACCGCGTTGTTCAGCGTGATGCCCCCCGACAGCGGCATGGCGTTCGTGCTCGTCCAGCACTTGCCGCCGGATCGCGAGGCCATGGTTGCCGAGCTGCTGCAAGCTCACACTGCCATGAAGGTGGCGGAGGTAGTCGACGGCATGAAGGTGGAGCCAGATCACGTGTACGTGATTCGCCCGGGCCACACCTTGACGATCAAGGAGGGCCATCTTCACCTCGGTGAGAGGCTAGAACGGCCGAGGCACAGCCGACCCGTCGATGACTTTTTCCGCTCGCTGGCAGACGAGCAGCGTGAGCGCGCCATCTGCCTGATCATGTCCGGGATGGGTAGCAACGGCGCTGCCGGGGCGCAGGCCGTGAAGGCTGTCGGCGGGCTGTGCATCGCTCAAGATCCCGAGTCGGCGCAGTTTCCGTCCATGCCGCGCCACCTGATCGACGCGGGCTACGCCGACCTCATCTTGCCGCCGGCGGAGATTCCCGATGCGCTGATCGCGTATGCGCAGCACCCGTACGCTGCGCAGCGTCGCGAAGCCAATGGCGGAGCCAGCGGCGAGCCGAACGCGCCTGAAGCCCTCCAACGCGAGCAGCAGCACTTGCGCGAAATCCTCGCCATCGTGCGGACCCGAACCCGCTTCGACTTCACCGGCTACAAGAAGCCGACCGTGCTGCGGCGTATTCAACGCCGCATGGGCTTGAGTCGCGTCGAAGATCTTGGCGCCTACGCCAAGGTCTTGCGCCAGAGCTCGCTCGAGGTGACGGGCTTGGCTGACGACCTTCTGATCCACGTGACCGGATTCTTTCGCGATGCCGACGCTTGGGAGGCGATGCGCCAACGCGTCATCATTCCACTGGTGCGCTCGCACGAGCCCGAGGGGGAGATCCGCTGCTGGGTCGCGGCCTGCTCGAGCGGTGAAGAAGCTTACTCGCTGGCCATGCTGCTGGTCGAAGAGAGCGAGCGCGCTG
>DATAKF010000406.1:0-3566 GCA_036261775.1 Polyangiaceae bacterium
CCGGCTGCCCTCGCAAGAACTCCCAGACCTGATCCAAAGCTGGTCGCCAAGCGCCGGCAATCTCTCCCGGTCGTACCTCACGGCGAACGGCAGCGAGCTTCCGCGATCGAACTTCGTGCACTGATACGTCCACACCCGCCATCTGTCGCGCCTACCATTTCCAAAGTGTTGAGGCGCACGTCTGATGACGTGCCCGGCGACGTAGAAGCGCGAGCTGCTTGATGGGATCGGGCGGGTGCGAAGAGCCTTTCCCGGCATGGACGCGGACTGGGCCGTTTCGGGCTCGATGATGTAGAGGCGCGCCCGCAAGGAGCGAGCATCGACGCAAGGTCGGCCACAAAATAGGTGACGAGAGGCGATGATTGGTCGTCGCTGCCTCTCGTCGTGCTCGTCGCACAGTGCAACGACGTAGCGGTGAAGGAATCGTCTATTCAGGGATCGACGTCAAGAAATGGGCGGTGGGAGCTCCGTCTTCTGAGCGGGTGCGGCCGTCATGCTGCAGCCGGTGCGGAGCTGCCAGCCGTCCGCCGGGGCAGCCGCTGGTTGTGGTGAGCCATGGCCTACGGGAGCGCCAGGTCCGCGGTCCAGCAGCGCCCGGTGCAGAGCCGGAGACGCGGATGGTGCGCGTCCGTCGCTACCGCTGCCTGCGCTGCGGCGGGCTCACGACGGTGCTGCCGCGGGGGCTGACCGCCCGCCGCCACTACTCGGCTTCGGCGATCGGCTTGGCCCTCTGCCTGCACGGGCTACGCGGCCTGTCGGTTGGCGAGACGCGTCAGCGCGTGTGCACGTGGCCCGTGGGCTTCGAGACGGAGCGCTGGACGACGCTGCCGAAGTGGATCGCTGCCATCGAGGCGGGCCACTTGTTTCGGCTGGTGCGCCCATCGCCAGCGGGCACGTCGCTGCGCCGCAAGTCGGAGCGGGCGGCGGCAACCCTGTGCAGCTTGGCGCTGTTGGGCGGCGAGCCGGAAGCGCAGGTGTTCGAAGGAGCGGCGCTCGCCGCGTGATGGTCTTGGCTGTGCGATCGGAAAAAAACGTGCTCCACCGAGTTGTGTCGTTACGTTGAGGAGCAGGTCCCGGGCATCACCGAGCGCGCGCTGCACCACGCAGCGCGAAGGAGAAATCGATGTCCACGCTGACCCCCAAAGACCACGCCGAGGCGATCGCGCTGTTTCGAAGCGAGATTGTCGGAGCGCTCACGCGCCGCGAGCTCGACCGCGGCGAGCTCGCGCTAGCGCTCACCGAGCTGAGCCAGCAGCGCTTCCGCCCGCCCCGTGCAAGCTCGACCAAGACCTTCTCAGTGCCGACGCTGGAGCGTTGGTACTACGCCTACAAATCACGCGGTTTGGAGGCCCTACGGCCGTCTCCACGCTCCGACCGCGGCCGGTGCCGAGAGCTGACCGAGGCGCAGCGGATGCTGCTCGCGGCGATTCGCGAGGAGCACCCGTCGGCCTCGGTGCCGGTCATCCTACGCACACTCGTGGCCGAGGGCCGGCTGCAAGCCGGCGCCATCTCGGCCAGCAGCGTGCGCCGCTTCTATCAGGAGCGCGGGCTCGATCGTGTGTCGTTGCGCGGCGGCAACAGCGGTCGCGGAAAGGTCCGGCTCCGCTGGCAAGCCGAGCGGCCCGGCGCGCTCTGGCATGCCGACGTCTGCCATGGCGCGGCGATCATGGTGCAGGGCAAGAGCCACCCCGTGCGCATCCACGGCATCCTGGACGATGCCAGTCGCTACGTGCTGGCTTTGGCGGCCGGTTACACCGAGCGCGAGAGCGACATGCTCCAGTTGATGGTCAAGGCCGTGCGCAAGCACGGTCCGCCCGACGCTCTCTACCTCGATAACGGCTCGACCTATCGCGGCCAGACGCTCAGCCTGGCCTGCGCCCGGATGGGCACGGCCCTCATCCACGCCAAACCCTACGATGCACCAGCCCGTGGAAAAATGGAGCGATTCTGGCGCACTTTGCGCGAGGGCTGCCTCGATTTCGTAGGCTCGCTCGGCTCGCTGCACGACCTCAACGTCCGGCTGTGGGCCTTCGTCGACACGCACTACCACTGCGCGCCGCACGCAGGTCTCATGGGGAAGTCGCCGGCCAGCGTCTACGAGGACACGCCGCGCCCCATCGATGCCTTCGACGAAGCCATGCTGCGAAAGGCACTGACGGTGCAGGTACGGCGGCGTGTGCGACGCGACAGTACGCTGCCGATGGACGGCACCGATTGGCAGACCGACCTGCACTTTCTGGCTGGCCGCGTCGTCACCGTGTCGCAGTGCCTCGTCGAAGCAAGCGAGCCACCCTGGATCGAGCACGAGGGCAAGGAGCACCGCTTGCATCCGGTGGACGCCAAGGCCAACGCGCACAAGCCGCGCACGACGGTTGCCCTGCCGGCTCGCTCAGGCATGAGATTCGATCCGCCGAAGGCTCTGCTCAACCAGGCCCTCGGCAAGCCCCAGTCCGACGAGGAGGCTTCGTCATGAGTGCCTACCTAGATCACTTCGGCTTGCAAACCGAGCCGTTTTCCAAGGAAATCGACGACAGCAAGCTGTGGCTGCCCGAAAGCAAGCGAGCGGTGGTCGACGACCTCGTCACGTGCGTGCACGAGCGCAAGCACGCCGTCGTCACCGGCGAGCCCGGCGTCGGCAAGACCTGCGTGTTGCGCGCACTCCGGCACGCGCTCGGCACGACCCAAGCGTTTCGGCTCACCTACTGCCACAACGTCACGCTTGGTCGGCGGGACTTCTATCGCCATCTCTGCCACGCCCTCGGCATCGCCTACGGCGCGACCGCCGGGGACGTCTTCCTTTCGGTCAGCAAGCACGTCGAAGAGCTGGCGCGCGAGCGCACGCTACCGGTGCTGGTCGTCGATGAGGCCCACCTCCTGCACCAAGACACCCTCGATCACCTACACATCCTACTCAACTACGCCTGGGACAGCCGCTCGCTGCTGTCGCTGATCTTGATCGGGCTGCCCGACCTCAACGACCGGCTCATCATGCGAAGAAACCGCTCGCTGCTCACGCGGCTGACCTACCGCCTCTCGATCGAGCCACTTTCTTCGGACGATACCGCCGAGTACATCCGTGCGCGGCTCACTGCTGCCGGCGCAGCCAAGGAAATTTTCACCTCCGACGCCATCGCCATGCTGCACGAAGCCGCTTCCGGCTCACTGCGCGACATCGACCGCGTCGCCCACAACGCCCTACGCATCAGCGCCCGAAAGAAGCGCAAGCTCGTCGAACGCGACGTCGTCCAGGCCGTCCTCCAGCTCGACTGAAGATAGGTCGAACATCACGCTCGGCGCGCCTACGCGCGCCCGGCGTGATGCCCATCAGCTACGCCGCGCGCTCGACCATCAGCGAGGGTGCGCGGCAACAGTAATGCACAGCATGATGACGATGAGCAAAGGGTGCAGCGCGACGCGACCATCGAGCATCGAGAAGTAGAGGATTGCGGCGAGCGTTACGCTCCAGCTACCGAAGGTGTAGGCCAGCGCAGGTGGGTGCATGCGCAGGAAGAAATCCTGCAAGAGCGACAACCCCACCGCGGAGATAACGACGAATATGCCGCTCA
>DATAKF010000414.1:0-36204 GCA_036261775.1 Polyangiaceae bacterium
GACCAGTGCCGCAAGGGCTTGGCTCTGGGCGTGGTTACTGAACGTATTACCACGTGACGGATTTGCAGCACTGACGGAACGGCAACGTCCGGAATCAGTCCCAAATGAGGAGAGCTCGAACCATGGCGCAGTCGACGATTGTGGGGCAGGAGAATAATCGGGTGAAAACCACGGGTTCCGCTAGCGAGGCCCCCACGTCGAAACGCGGTCAGGGCAAGAAGAGCAGCCGCCCCAGCAAGTCGGGCGCGACGTTCAAGCAGCGTTACACCCAGCCGGGTGAAGACGCGCTCAAGAACGTGATCTGGGAGCGGCGCCAAAGCCTGATCACGAACCCCGACGGCTCCGTCGTGTTCAAGATGGAAGGCGCGGAGATCCCCGCGGAGTGGTCGCAGCTCGCGACCGACATCGTCATCTCCAAGTACTTCCGCAAAGCCGGCATCAAGGGCGACAAGGAAGTCGGCGAGACCAGCGTGCGCCAGGTGGTGTACCGCATCGCGCACACCATCCGCACGGCGGGTGAGAAAGCCGGCGGCTACTTCGCTACCACGCAAGACGCCGACGCCTTCGAAGCCGAGCTGACGTGGCTGATGACCAACCAGTACGGCGCCTTCAATTCGCCCGTCTGGTTCAACTGTGGCTTGTTCCACGAGTACGGCATCACGGGCTCCGGCGGCAATTGGGCCTGGAGCGACGCGGCCGAGACCGTGAGCGAGACGACGAGCGCCTACGAGCGCCCGCAGTGCTCGGCCTGCTTCATTCAAGCCGTGCCCGACGACTTGATGGGCATCTACGATCTCGTGAAATCCGAGGCGCGTCTGTTCAAGTACGGCTCCGGCACGGGCTCGAACTTCAGCGCCATCCGTGGCCGGCAAGAAAAGCTCTCGGGCGGCGGTACTTCCAGCGGCCTGATGAGCTTTCTGGAGGTGCTGGATCGCGCGGCGGGTGCCACCAAGAGCGGCGGCACCACGCGCCGCGCCGCCAAGATGGTCTGCCTCGACATGGACCATCCGGAGATCGAAGACTTCATTCAGTGGAAGACGCGCGAAGAACGCAAAGCCAAGGCGCTGATCGCCGCCGGCTACGAGAGCGACTTCAACGGTGAGGCGTACCACACCGTCAGCGGCCAGAACTCGAACAACTCCGTGCGCGTCACCGACGAGTTCATGCGCGCCGCGGCGTCGGGCGGAAAGTGGCAGACGATTGCGCGCACCACCGGCAAGGTGGTCGACACGTTGGACGCGTCCAAGCTGTGGGACATGGTGGCCGAGTCCGCCTGGGCCTGCGCCGATCCGGGCGTGCAGTACGACAGCACCATCAACCACTGGCACACCTGCCCCAACAGCGGAAAGATCAACGCCAGCAACCCGTGCAGCGAGTACATGTTCCTCGACGACACGGCCTGCAACCTGTCATCGCTGAACCTGACCAAGTTCTTGGACGAGTCGGGCAAGTTCGATATCGAAGGCTACCGTCACGCTGTCGACATCTTCTTCACCGCCCAAGAAATCTTGGTCGACTTGTCGAGCTACCCGACCAAGACCATCGCGCAGAACTCGCACGATTACCGCCCGCTCGGCCTCGGCTACGCCAACCTGGGCACGCTCTTGATGCTGCAAGGCATTCCGTACGACTCGGACAAGGGCCGCGCCATCGCCGGCGCTCTGACGGCCATCTTGTGCGGCCGCGGCTTCGCGGTCAGCGCCGAGATCGCCGCCAGCAAGGGCGCGTTCGCGGGCTACGCCAAGAACCGTGAGCCCATGCTGCGGGTGATGCGCCAGCATCAAGAAGCCGCCTACGCCATCGATCGCGATCAATGCCCCGAGTACCTGTGGAAGGCCGCAGCCGAAGACTGGGACAACGCGGTCAAGCTCGGTGAGCAGCACGGCTACCGCAACGCGCAAGCCACCGTGCTAGCGCCGACAGGCACCATCGGCCTGCTCATGGACTGCGACACCACCGGCATCGAGCCCGATTTCGCGCTGGTAAAGTTCAAGAAGCTGGCCGGCGGCGGTTACTTCAAGATCGTCAACCAGTCGGTGCCCGAGGCGCTCAAGCGCTTGCGCTACTCCGAGGCGCAGATCAGCGAGATTGTCGCGTTCGTGTCGGGCACCAACACGCTGCTCGGCGCGCCGCACGTCAACCGCGCCAGCTTGAAGCAAAAGGGCCTGAACGACGAAGATTTGAGCAAGATCGAGAACGCGCTGCCCGGCGTGTTCGACCTGGGCCTGGCGTTCGCGCCGTGGGTGCTCGGTCGCGACACCTACGAGCGGCTCGGCGTCTCTTCGGACAAGCTCAGCCAGCACGGCTTCAGCTTGCTGCGCCACCTGGGCTTCACGGCCGCGCAGGTCGAGGAAGCCAACGACGTGATCATCGGTCGTATGACGATCGAGGGCGCGCCGCACCTGCGTGACGAGCACTACGCGGTGTTCGACTGCGCCAACCGCTGCGGCAAGAGCGGCCAACGTTACTTGGCGCCCATGGCGCACGTGAAGATGATGGCCGCCGCGCAGCCGTTCCTGTCCGGCGCCATCAGCAAGACCGTCAACCTGCCGAACGACGCAACCGTCGAAGACGTCCGTCAAATCTACGAAGAAGGCTGGAAGCTCGGCCTCAAGGCGGTGGCCCTGTACCGCGACGGTTGCAAGGCCTCGCAGCCACTGTCGACCAGCAGCAACGAAAAGACCGAAAGCAAGGAACAAGCTGCCGAGTCCGCGGCAGCCGCTGCGGTCGCAAAGGCGCTCGCTCAATCCTCAATCCTCACGCCCCAAACCTCGCCCGCAGGGCGCCCCGAAGGTCACCGCGCGCGGTTGCCCCAAAAGCGCCGCGGCTTCACCCAGGAGGCACACGTCGGTGGTCACAAGGTGTTTTTGCGCACCGGTGAGTACGAAGACGGCTCGCTCGGCGAGATCTTCATCGACATGCACAAGGAGGGTGCAGCCTTCCGCTCGCTGATGAACTGCTTTGCCATGGCCGTGTCGGTGGGTCTGCAGTACGGCGTGCCGCTCTCCACGTTCGTCGAACAGTTCACGTTCACGCGCTTCGAGCCGCACGGCGTGGTCTCCGGCCACCCGAACATCAAGTTCTCGACGTCGATCGTCGACTACCTGTTCCGCGTGCTCGGCGTCGAATACCTGCGGCGCTACGACTTTGCGCAAGTAAAGCCGTCCGAAGACTCGGGCAGCATCGAAGATCCCACCGTCCCCAAGCTGGTCGCAGCCGACGCCGGTTCGTCGACGTCGATCGCGCCCCCTAGCCCGTCGTCGATCCCGCCCGAGACGCTCACCGCCAAGACCGCCGACCTGGCGCCGTTCACCGCCGAAGCCCACGGCGCCCTCGACGCCCAGCTCGAAGAAATGATGGGCGACGCGCCCGTGTGCGACGGCTGCGGCCACATCACCGTCCGCAACGGCGCTTGCTACAAGTGCCTCAACTGCGGCAACAGCATGGGCTGCTCTTGAATAGGGGTTAGGAATTGGGGGTTAGGGGTTAGGGGTGGCTGCGGGCTGGCGCCCGCTCTGTCCCTCCCCCGAGCCGTACGGTTTGCGATCCGAGCACCGCGCCACAGCGTCGCGCGCTCCGCCCCTACGCCCCCCTAACCCCTCCGCAGACTAAGCCCTAGCCCCTCACTCCTCGACCCCTCAGCCGATCAGCGGCTGTCGGGACGAGGGGCCAAAGGCGAAATGCGTCAAAAACGCCGCGCCTTAGGCCGCTTTCGCTTTCCGCACGTCTAAGCTAGAAACATGAGCATGAAGCCGCTCCGTTCGGTTGTTGCGATGATTGCGTGTGGGTTCTTGGTGCCGGCGCTGATGTCGTCCGCTGGCTGCAAGAAAGACGAGCCGCCGCCGCCGCTGCCCTCGGCTCCGCCGGCCGCGTCGACCGTCGCCGCGGCTCCGCAGACGCTGGAGCTGGCGCCCGAGCCAGCGCCCTCCGAGTCGGCCGAGCCCAAGAAGCCGACCGGCACCGGCGCTCCCGCCGCAAGCCTCAAGAAGTGCTGCGCCGCGCTGGCCCAGAACGCCACGCTCGCGCCTCCCGGTAGCACGCAGGCGCTGGCGCTCGTCAATGCTTCGCAGGCCTGCAACATGGCCGTGGGCGCTGGCGCGGCCTCACCGGCGGTGCTGGCTGCCGTGCGTGGCGCCTTGGGGGGAGCCTCGCTCCCTGCAGGCTGCCAATAATGCGAACAGCCGCGCTGGGCGCGGCCTTCGTGACGATGGCGCTCGTGCTGACTAGTCGCACGAGCGCCGCCCAAGGCAGGACGTCGAGCGCGCCCGTGGCAGACAGCGAAGCCGTTTCGCTGCTCTACGAAGACAGCCCGCCCGCAGATTGCCCAACCCAGGCCGCGTTCGAGGCCGAGGTGACCAAGCTGACCAGCAAGGCGCGCTTCACCAAAGAGCGCCGCGCGCGACGCGTGCGTATCGAGCTCGACTCGAGCGGCCACGACGTCGTGGGCCGCCTGATTAGCGGCGACGGCAAGAACCAGTCATCGCGGGAGGTCCGCGGCAAAGACTGCAAAGAAGTCAGCAGCGCGCTGGCCATCGCTGTCGCGCTCACCATCGACCCGGAAGCTCTACTGGGGGACAGCGAGCCGACGCCAACCGAGACACCTGGCGAGCCCGTCAAGACGCCGCCAGCGACCGTAACCAAGCCGACGCCCGAGCCCAAGCAGCCGAAGACGCCGCTGGTTCAACCTCCCGCCAAGCCAACGCCGACCAAGCTCTGGTGGGGTGTCGGCGGCGGGCTCGAGCTCGAGAACGCATGGGGCCCGCGCATGGCCCCGGGCATCCACGCCTTTGGCTTGCTGGGTTTGAACGATCGCTTGCGCGTCTCGCTAGGCGTCACGCGCTTCATCACCCGTGAGGTTGATGACATGAGCTTCGGCGCTTGGATCGCCGAGACCTCGCTCTCGTTCAACATTGCGCTGCTGGGCGCGCTACGTCCGTTCGCTGGCGTGGGCTTCGAGCTCGGCGCTGTCGACGCAGCCGGCACGGGGCTACCCGCTCAGGTCCAAGCCCAGCGCGCGTGGCGCGCCGCGAGCGCGGGGCTCGGACTGCGTTTGGAAACGGAAAGCTTCTTTCTTCAGCTAGGCGGCAGCTTGCTGGTGCCACTTTCCCGACAGCGTTACCTGATCTCCGACCCGCTCGGCGATGTAAGGACCGTTTACGAAGTTCCAAACATGGGACTGAAGCAGGAAACCAGTCTGGGCGTGTTTTTGTGATCAGCCGGGCAGCCGCTGGAAACCCTCAAATGAATGACCTGGGCATCTGCCTCCACTGCCCGTGCGCTCGAACAAGAGCCCGCGCCGCCGTCGGGAATTCAGCGTAAAGTAGCTGGTTCTCGCGAGGGACTTGCCGTCCTGACCGGTGGGCGTGCAGGCTTGGCAGACCAGAAAATGTCCATCGATTCGGCGCGCCTCACGCGCGTCGCCCAAGAGCACCTAGATTTCGTTTGGCGCTGCCTCCGGCGGTTCGGCGTACCTGCGGCTGATGCAGACGACGCCGCCCAGCAAGTATTTCTGGTGGCAGCGGACAAGCTGTCCGACGTTCCCGTCGAGCGAGAGCGTGCGTTCTTGTTCGCCACCGCGGCGCGCATCGCCGCCAACGCGCGCCGTTCCATCCGTCGCCGTCAGAGCGCTTACGACAGTTTGTCCCAGGCGCCCGAAGAGCCCAGCGTCTCGCAAGATGAGTTGAGCGATCAACTGCGCGCCAGGGCACTACTAGATCAAGTCATGGCCGACATGCCGGAAGATCTGCGCGAGGTGTTCGTGCTGTTCGAAATCGAGGAGATCTCGATCCAGGACATCGCCACGACCCTCGAGATCCCGATCGGCACCGTCGGATCGCGGCTTCGTCGCGCCCGGCAAGCTTTTCAGCAAGCCGTGACGCGGCACCGCGCACGAATAGGGTTCAGACAAGGAGCGGTAGGATGACTGACCCTACGCCAATGCGATTGATGGACGAAGCCGGCGGAGACGATCTCGAGCTTTCATTGTTACAGCTCGCCCGCAGCGAAGGCCCTTCTATGGATGGCCGCCGCAAGATCCTCGCAGGCATTGCCGCCGCCAGCGCGGCCTCGCTCACTTCCCAGCAAGCCCAAGCCGCCAGCACGGCCGGCAAGGGTCTGACCGCCGCCAAATGGGGCGTCCTGGCCGTCGCGGCCGTGGCCATCCCGGCCGCCATCTTGCTGCGCGGTGGAGATGACGCTTCGGCTCCCCTCAAGCCCGCCCCCAGCGCGCTCAAGGCCCCGGCCACCGAGGTGAAGGCCACGCCGCTGCCCGCGGCTCCGGTCGAAGCCGAAGGCCCGGCGCCCCTTGCTTTGGAAGACTTGCCGACGCTTCCTTCCGTTGCACCTGCAACCGGTTCCGCACCCAGCAAGCAAGCCCAAGGCAGCCTGGCCGACGAGGTCGCGCAGCTGCAAAAAGCCAAGCTCGCCCTCAAAGGCGGCAGCCCCGCCCAGGCCTTGGCGGAGCTCGCCACCTACGCCCAGCGCTTCCCCCGCCCCATGCTGGGCGCCGAAGCGACGGTGCTGCGCATCGAGGCGCTCAGCCAGAGCGGCGACAAGGGCCGCGCCAAGTCATTGGCCGAAGGCTTCTTGGCCAAGAACCCGAACAGCCCTTACGCCGCGCGCTTGCGCAGCGTGACCGGCGCCCAGTAACGCTCGCGCTTGCGGAGCGTTACTTCGGTTCGACGACGCAGATCTCGTTGACGCACTTTTGACCGAAGGCGCAGCCAGTGCCGTCCACGTCGGTGCGGCACTTCACGTCGTTCGTCCAGAGCCCCAAGTGCCCAGGCTGCGAAGCGTCCTGAAACGGCAGCCAGATGGGCGGGCTGGACGGATCTTCGGGCAGCTTGCTCACGTCGACGGCGCTCATCCACAGCTGCGCCACGCGATCTTTGTCCGCCTTGGTGTCGTTGTCCTGGATCAGGCCGTAGCTGATCTTGCTGTTGAACGTGAGGAACGCGAGCGAGCCCGACTGGAAGGGGGCAAACTTGGGGTACGTCGACCACTTGCCCTCCGAGCGCGTGGCGTTGCCCAGCTCGTAGACGGTGCCGCCCTCGCGTCGCACCAAGCGTAGGCGCGCCATCTTTTGGTCGTAGCTCTTACGAGGGTTGCCGTCTTCGCCCTCGCCGCGGGGTGAGCTGGCAAAGGCGATGAACTTACCGTCGGGCGACCACGTCGGGTAGAAATGGAACAGCTCGGCGGTGCCTTCGACGATGGTGCGCGGCGCCCCAAACGTGGAGCTTGCAAGGTCCACGTCGAGCACGGCGATGTCGCCGGCCTGAACCGCGATGGCCGAGTCCTGCTGATCCGAGAGCGTGAGCACCACGGCGTCGTCGTTCGGCGAAAATTCGGGGAAGAACCCGACTTTTCCGCCGAGCTGGTCGCGGGTCAGACTAGCAATGACCTCACCCGCCGCGAAGGTCGCGTTCGACGGCTCGGAGCTACGCAGCACCAGCTGGTCGTCGAAGGCGACGAGCACGCGCTTGCCGTTGCCCGACAGCGCCATCATCGAGCTGTCGTAGGTGCCGGGCGTCGCGGACTCGATGACGTGGCTTTGCGGCCGGGCCGTCAAGGTCGTCACCAAGCTGCCCGAGCGCTGGTCGGCAGGTCCGTCTTCGATGTTGCGCGCCGTGAACGCGATGGTGCTGCCGTCGCGGCTCACGCTGTGACATGCGCCACACTGTCGGCCGTTCGTCGGCGTGTTGGGCATGATGAACGGCTCGGCCTGATCGGCGCCGAACGGCAGACGGTAGATACCGGTCTCGGAGTCGCTATCGCCAGAGTAAACCGGGACGGTGGTCCAGTAGTAGAAGCCCTTGTTCCCGAGGTTACTCTCGACGACATTCACCGCGACCGGCTTGGACGTCTTGACCACGCCGTGCAAGGCGGTCGAGCCCGTGACCGTCAAGACCGCGGACTTGCCGAGTAGCTCGCTGCGCGCCTTCTCCCACACCCCGCCGTTCAGCAGGTAACGGCAGCCGTCATCGTGGATCGACAGGCAGGGCGTGAAAAAATCGAAGCCGATGCCGCTGTCGGGGTCTTCGATGCGCACTCGAAACACCTGAAAATCGCCGCGCCCTCGGCGAAACTGCACCGTCAGCTGACGCAGGTCGCGCGGATGCACCGCTTCGCTCAACGGGTAGAGGATCTCCGGCGCTTCCCCCAGCTCGGTCTCGGGGTTGAAGAACCAGTCGCCAGCGTCGCGCGGAACGCCTTGCCCGAGCTCGCAGCGCGTTTGGCAGCGGTAGGCTTCGTGGCTGCCGCCGAGGTAGGCGTCCTCGTTGCGACACGCCACCACGCCGAGCGTCAACCCGGCCAACGCTGCGACAAAACGCCGGGTCATTCCCACCTCACATCGGCAATGTAGAGCTCGACAGGCTCGCTGCGGTCCTGGATGGCCCAGCCGAAGGGCGAGACGACGCCGCTGTACGTCACCCCGGAAAGATCGATGACGATCTGCTGGTACTCACTCGTCAGGGTGACGTCGCCTGGCACGCCGAAGCTGTCTTTGTAGGGCAAGCTCGGGTCGGTCTTGCCGTCCCAGTTGTTGGCTCCGCCGGCGCGAAAGGCCACTTCGAGCTCGCCACTGCCCACCTTGGCCCAGAACACCGAGCGCTTGGCGCCAGCCTGAACCGGCACGGGCGGCACGTAGCCGATGCGACTGTCGTAATCGGGAGGAAGCCCCACGTCTTGAGACAGGATGCCGATGTACCGCTCGTGACCCGGCGCGCCCACCGGCGTGGGCTTGTACGTGTAGACTCGGCACACGCCCTGAACCGACGCTGGTGGTTCCTGGCAACCACGGCTGTCGATGTTGATGACGCCGTCGCGACAGCCGCCATCGCCAAAGCAGCCATTGGGCACGAAGTAGTCGTCGACCAGAAAGGGCAGACGAATGACGCCAGGATCCAAGTCCGCTGGCGGTCCCAAGTCGGGGACTTCCTTCGGCAACTCGCCGCCCGACGAACAGGCCAGCAGCGTCAGACTAGCGCCGCAAATGATCGAAGCCTGGAGCCAGCGAAAAGCGCTGTCCGGTCTCGAGCTCGATCTCTGACCCGCGGCCACGTTCTATTCTACCTAACAGTTTCGCCCGTGCAGGGCGGCTGGCCTTGGGGCCGGCACAGAGCAAAGCGTAGTCCTCCCCGCCCGTGAGCGCCAAGGCAGCTCCCGGTTCCCCGAGTAGATCGCCCAGCTCACACAACTCCGGCGATACGAGCTCGGACAGGCGCGCCGCCTCGACCACGGCCTTGACGCCGCTGGCTCGGGCCAAATGCTGAACATCCCCCGACAGCCCGTCGGAGACGTCCATGGCGGCGCGCGCACGACCCCTCATCCGCAGGCCTGCCGCGAGCTGCGCCTCCGGACGCGCCCAAGCGCGCTTGGCTCGCTGGGCGATGGCTCGCAGGCGCGCCGGGACCTTCAAGCCTTGCTGGTGCAAGAGCAGGCCCGCACGCGCCAGCCCCAGCTCGCCGATGACCCAAAGCTCGTCACCAGGACGCGCGCCCGAGCGGAGCACCGGATGGGTGACTCGACCAAGCACGGTCGTCGAAATCGAGAGCACGGCGCCGCGCGTCACGTTGCCGCCCACGACCGGACAGCCCAGCTTACGCGCGGCTTGGGCCTGCCCGCGAGCCAGCTGCTGCAATTTGGCTGCAGGAAAGCCTCGCGGCACCTGCAGGCTGGCCACGGCGCCCAGGGCGCTGGCGCCCATCGCCGCCAAGTCACTCGCAGCGGCTTGCAGCGCGCGATAGCCGACGTCGAGCAGGCTCAGCCAGCGCAGGTCGAAGTGCACGCCCTCGACTTGATCGTCCACGCTGACGACGACGCGCTCTTTACCGACGCGGAGCACCGCCGCGTCGTCGCCGATGCCGAGCTCGACGGCGCGACTCTTGGAGCCGCGCAGCTCGCGCGCGAGCGCTGCTATCAGCTCGAACTCGCCGCCGGCAGCGCGGCGACCGCTGGGCTTGGTCATGCTCAGCCGATGGTGGCGCGTTTTACCGGAATCGTCACGATGAAGACGGTGCCGCGCGGCTGGTTCGCTTCGATGCGCACGCTGCCGTCGTGACCGTCGACCAGGCGCTTGACGATCGACAGCCCGAGCCCCGTGCCGCCGGCCTCACGGGTGCTGCTGGAATCGACCTGGTAAAAGGCGTCGAAAACCCGCATGCGCTCGGACTCCGGGATGCCGATGCCGGTATCGGCCACGCGCATTTCGACGCCGGTGCGGCGCGCTCCGAGCAGCACCATACCGCCCTGATCGCCGCTGGACGCGGCGTCCATCCCGGTAAGGCGCGCTACCAAGCGCACCGAGCCCGAGACGGGCGTGAACTTGATGGCGTTCTCGGTCAGGTTGAGCAGCACCTGACGCAAGCGCTCGGCGTCCGCCCAAATCGACGGCAAGCCCTTCTCGACCTCGAAGGCCAGCTCGACCTCCTTCTTGCGCGCGGTCGGGGCCATGGTGGCGACGACGTCTTTGATCAGCGCGGCCACGTCGACGTGGTTCTTGCGCAGGCTCATGGTGCCGCTCTCGAGCTTGGACAGATCGAGCAGGCCCTTGATCAGCGCCAAGAGCTGGTCGCCCTTGTCGCGGATCGTTTGCACGAACTCGCGCTGCTCTTTGGTCAGATCACCAGCCAGGCCTTCGACCAGCATTTCGCTGTAGCCGATGATGCTGGTCAGCGGCGTGCGCAGCTCGTGCGAAACCGTGGCCAAGAAGTTGCTCTTGAGTCGATCTAGCTCTTTCAGGCGATCGTAGGCGACCTGCAGCTTCTGGTTCTTGTCTTCCAGCTCGCGAAAGCTCTCGCGCACGCTGGCCAAATGCATGTTGCTGGTCAGGAGGGCGCGGTGACCGCTGAACAAGAGCAGATCGAGCACGCGCGCCAAGTGCCGCGCCACGTGACTCACCGTCTGCTCTTCGCTCTTGGGCAGCTTGCGGAACAGCGCGCGCAAGTTGTCGGGGTCGAGCTGCGAGTCCAGCGTGAGCAACGACGCCGGCGGCTCTTGCTTCGGATCTGGCAAGAACGGCCCCAGGATCATTCGGCCGATTTGCCGCGAGTCGTAGACGATGCCGGCCACCCGATACAGCGCGCCCGTAACGCACGTGTATTGCGCCTCACCGTCGGGGCCAGGGGCGAGCGCTTTGACCGCCGCCACTACCTCGGACAAGGCGGCGCGCCCGGCCCGCGAAGTGTTCAGGTAAGCGTAGAGCTCGATGGAATCAGCGGCGTCGGCCAGCAGCTTGCCGTCTTCGGTGAAGACACGGATCGGCACCCCGAACAGCTCGTTCGCGCTCTTGATCACCTCGGCCAAGCCGTCGCGCGAGACCAGCTCCTCTAGGCTCATGTCGCCGCCGAGGGTCAGCTCATCCAGGCTCTTGGGTGGCGCCGCCGAGAGCGTCATCAGCCGCCCTCCGGCTTGAGCACGTCCAGCGCGCCCCCCACGCAGGCTCCCAAGATCTCCGCTAGTGGGCGTGAGTCTCCCAACTTCTTGGCGACGCCCGCCAAGAACGCCTGCGAGTCGAAGCCGAACTTCTTGTTGAGGTCGTGCTCGGCGTCGAGCGCGCTCCAGGTCAAGTGCAGCAGGCCGATGAAGCTCTCGACCACGCCTTGGCCGCGCATGGCCACCGCCAAATAGACGGGCTCGCGGCCTTGCGAAGCCAGCTCGGCGATCTCCGCGTCGCTGCGCACCTCCGGCAGATCGCGCTTGTTGAACTGAATCACCACCGGCATCTGCTTCAGCGTGAGGCCGTGCTGCTTCAGGTTCTCTTTCAGGTCCAGGAACGACTCGGCGTTGTGCTGCGTCTCGGCGTTGCGCGAGTCGGCGATGAACGCGATGCCGTCGGCGCCCTGCACGACCAAGCGCCGCGTGGAGGCGTGAATGACCTGGCCCGGGACCGTGAACACCTTGAGCCGCACTGCCAGGCTGCCCTGGTTGCGAAAGGTGAGCGGCAAGAGATCGAAGAACAGCGTGCGATCGTCGCGCGTCTCCAGAGTCATCAAGCGACCGCTGGCGCCAGGCTCGGCCGCTTTGTGCAGCGCCTGCAGGTTGGTGGTTTTCCCGCTCAACGCGGGCCCGTAGTAGACGAGCTTGACGGTCAGCTCGCGATTCACGAAATCAAGCTGCACGAGCACCTCTGGGCAGCCTTCTCACGGGGCTGCAAAACGACAAGGCTTTCATACTAACATGGGCCTTCGTGCCCAATACGGTCGTTTTCCTTTGGATTTCAGCCGCGGGCTTCTCGCCCGCGGCTTTGGCCGTTCCTAGTGTCGCGGGGCTAGAGCCCCGCTCCGGACGCGCTGCAGACGTCGTGCCGGCTCGCGCGCTCGCGGATCTGAGAGACCTAGGGGCGGCGCGGGGGTTGAGCTTTGTGGCGGTTTCGCAGCGCCGGCCGTTCGGCTTGCCGGGGTATGACGCCGCGCACGTGGACGCGCTGGAGAGTGAGCTCGAGCAGGCGCGCACGGCGCTGGCGGCACTCGAAGAGGTGAGCGCCAGCGCGCGCTTGCATAAGATCGAAGGCGAGCTTTTAGCGCACCCACACTTACCTCAAGCCTCCTTCTTGATGGCCGAATGCCTGGCACTCCAGGCGCAAGCAGCACGCGCTCAGTCGCCGGAGCGCGCCGCCGAGCTGGACCAGAAACGCGCGGCGCTCGAGGGGCCGCGCGCAGCCGCCTTTGGCGAAGCCGCTTCGACTGGTGCAAGCTCGCCCCAGGTCACGCTCGACCTCACGGGCGTCTCTGCGAGCGATGAGCTGGAGCTCGACGGCGCGAGGTGGCCCCGCGAAACCAGAAAGCTCACGCTCGCGCCCGGGCTCCACCACGCTCGCGTGTGGCGCAGCAATCGCCCGGTATTTGCGGCGTTCGCAACGGTTACGCCGGGCCAAACGGCCCTCGCGCTCGAAGTACCGCAGCGCGAGGCGTGCAGCGCCGAAGATCTCGAGCAGGTGCCGCGCAGCGCTGCGTCGAGCGACGCGAGCACCCAGTCACGACCGGCGGCCCTGCCCTCGGACATTACTTGTGGCCAGTGGGCACAGGTCCGCGAAGAGAGCGGCGGCATCGGGGTCGCGCTATGTGAGCGCAACCGCTGCGGCGCGTTCGTGCATTGGCAACGCCATGCGCCAGCTCCGTTTGCGCCCATCGCCACGTCCCGCAGCCGCTTCCCGACGTGGGCCGGAGTGGTGATCGCCGGCGGCGCGGCGCTCGTCGCCTCCAGCGTCGTGCTGTGGCAGTCGGGCGCCTTCGAACGCGGGCGGCCCGCCGCCGCCACATGGGAGTACGGCGGCCTGAACACGCAGGGTCTGCGCTTCTAGCGGCGCTCACCCCGCTGCCTGGCGCGTGAGCTCACTCGGCCCAGCGGGCGCGCGCGGTGGCGATGGCTTGCTGCACGGTCGCCTTGGCGGGTCCGCCGATCAACGAGCGCCGTTCGACCGCGGCCGCTGGATCCAGCGCAGAACGCAGGCCATCACCGACCAGCGAAGGATGCGCGGCGACCAAGACGTCGGCCGGCAGCTCTCCCAGCTGAACGCTGCGGATTTCGGCCTCGCGCACCAGCGCGCCCACCACGTGATGCGCCTCGCGGAACGGCAGGCCCTGCTGGACCAAGAAGTCGGCTAGATCGGTGGCGCACAGGTGCCCTTGGTCGAGCGCAGCGCGCAGCCTGTCACGGCGCCACTCGGCCGTCGCGATCGCGCCCGTGAGCGCGTACAGCGACACCAATGCGCAGTCGAAGGCGTCGAAGATCGGCCGCTTGTCCTCTTGCAGGTCGCGTCCATAGCCGAAGAACAAGCTCTTTTCGAGCGCCATCAAGGTCGTGACCGAGCCCATCAGGCGCGCCGCCTTGCCTCGCACCAGCTCTGCCACGTCCGGGTTCTTCTTCTGCGGCATCATCGACGAGCTGGTCGAGAACGCGGCTGAAAGGGCGACGAAGCCGAACTCCTGGCTCGACCAGAGCACGATCTCTTCGCCGATGCGCGACAGGTGCACGCCCAAGATGCCCAGGGCGTTGGCCAGCTCCATCAAGAAGTCGCGGCTGCCGGTAGCGTCGATGGAGTTCTGGGTCGGACCATCGAAGCCGAGCTCCGCCGCCACGCCGGCGCGATCGAGCGGAAAACCCGTGCCCGCGACCGCGCCTGCGCCGAGCGGTGACTCGTTGAGGCGCACGCGCGCGTCGCGCAAGCGGCCGCGATCACGCTGCAGCATTTCTTGCCAAGCCATCAGGTGGTGCGACAAGCGGCTGGGTTGAGCGCGCTGCAGGTGCGTGTACGCCGGCATCAGCGTGTCAATCTCGCGCTCGGCCGCGTTCACGATGGCTTCGCCCAGCCCCTCGACGGCCGCGATGGCTTCGTCGGTCTTGCGGCGTGACCAGAGGCGCAAGTCGGTGGCGACCTGATCGTTGCGCGAACGACCGGTGTGCAGCTTGCCTCCAACGGGCCCGCAGATCTCGGTCAGGCGCGCCTCGATGTTCATGTGCACGTCTTCGCGCTCGCGCTTCCACACGAACTCGCCGCGCTCGATTTCACCCTGAATCTGGGTGAGACCTTCGACCAGCGTCGCGACCTCGGCTGCGGTCAAGACGCCGGCGCGCTCCAGGCCGCGCGCGTGCGCGATGGAGCCTTGAATGTCCTCGCGCCACATCTCCGAGTCGACGTCGACGCTGGTGTTGAGCCGCTCCATAGCGGCGTCGATCTGTTCCGGGAGTCTTCCACCACGCGCGACGGTCATGTTGGGCGCCTTATAGCGCGAGCCCCCAGGTCAGCCCAGCGCTGGCCGCGTCAAGCCAGCGCGCGCTGAAAACAGCCGTCCAAATCGCCGGCTTCGATCGACGAAAGGCGCGCGAGAAAGCGCCGGTAGTCCCTAACCGGGGCCTGGCCCGGCGCAGCGCGCAGGGAAAAGTCCGTGATACGGGTGGTCGCAAAGCGCAGGCAGCCCACGGCGCCTTCGACCTTCAGCGCCGCCACCTCTGCCCCGACGATGGGCCGAACCGCGTGGTAGCCCCGCAAGAACGCCTCCACCAGCTGCGTCTCGAACTTGGCCGAGTAGCACCAGGCGCAGATCGTCACCATCACGTCGTAGGCGAACGCGCCCTCGCAGGCGCTCTCGAAATCGAGCAAGGCGGCCAGCTCGCCCTGCTTCGTCCAAAGCACGTTGTCGCGGAACAGGTCCGAATGGATCACGCCGCGCGGCGCGTCTTGCGTGGCGCGGGCCGCCTCGTAGCGGGCGAACGCCTCACGAATGCGCGCCACGTCGGCGGAGAACTCGGCGCGACCCGAGGCTTCGACGCGCAGCAGGCGCTCGCGCAAATCGACGATGCGAAAGCGACCCTCGGGCGGGCGCGCGACGAGCGGCGTCGTCAAGTGCACGCGCGCCAGCGCGGCGCCGAGCTTTTGGCAAGCGTCCACGCTGACACGGCCTTGGCACAAGATCTCGCCGTCGAGCCAGGGAAAGATCGCGAACGACTTGCCGCCGAAATCGCCGACGCCAGCTCCGTCGGCGCGCGGCAAGCACTGCACCACTGGTACGCCTGCCTTGGCGAGAGCCCCGACCAGCTTGAGTTCCGCGAGCGCGCCTTCGCGCCCTTGCTCTTCGTACAGTCGCGCGAAATAGCGCCGGCCATCCGCGCCCGTCAGCGCAAAGTTCGAGTTCACCGAGCCGGCCGAGAGCGGCTCGATCGCCGTCACTTCGAGGCCAAATTCACGACACAGACGCTGCGCGTCGGTCAAGGGAAGAGCGGTCAGGAGCGCCACGGGCCGGACTATGCCGACGCCGCTCGGGTCGCGCCTCAAAAATCGTAGGTCACTCCGATGCCGGGCCTGACGAACCAGCCGCGCGAGGGAAACGCAGCGAAGCCGGACAGCTCGGCCTCGAAGCGCAAGCCGTCGACAATCGCCAAGCTCACCCCAACTCCCGCCCCAGCGTGGAGCAGCCCCAGCGCGTGAATGGCCGTGACCCGCTGCCCAGGCACCTCGGGCGGCTGATCGCCGTCCTGGGAGACAAGCGGCGCCTTCAGCCTCAGCTCGCCCACTGCCTCGGCGCTCCCCGCCGTGGCGTGCACATAGGGACGCAGCGCGTCGCCAACGGCTGCTGAGATCGGGAAGTACTGCAATCGCAGCTCGAAGAGCCATGGCCAAAACCTGGGCTCTGACGCTTCGTGCTCGGCGGCGCGATTCTTGGCCTTGCCGCCGGAAAACGCGACCCCCAGCCGGAGCGTGCCCCACACGTCGGGCGTGAACGCGCGCGAGTACGCCATCACCAGGCGCGAATGCGCCGACTGGATGCCGCCGGCGATGCCCGAGCCTTCGACGTCATAGGAAACGGGAGCGCCGCTGTCGTCGAAGCAGGAGATGTTGCTGCTTGGGCTGCAGGCGCGACTCACGCTCGGCACGTACACGAAGTCTCCGACCAAGTAGTTGCCCCAAGAGTTGCGTCGCTGCGGCAAAGGCGGTGCGCGTCGCACGGCGGCTGGCCGACGCGCCGTTGTGGAAGCCGGTTTCGCCGCAGGCCTGGGCATCGGCTGGGCGAGGGGTGGCGCGGCAGCGTCCGCTTTGGCATCGGCGCGGCGCCGCGCGGTATCGCGCAGCCACTCGAACGCTTGCTGTCGCACCAGGTTGCCCGCCAAGAGGCTCACCAGAAGCGGCAGCTCCTCGGGCCGTTCCGGCATAGCCAGGTGGCGATCGACGAGCCCGCGCGGTCCCCAATACCGCACCCACAGTTGCCCCAGCTCGTCGATCGCCACCTCGACGCGCTCACGGCTACTTGGCTCCGAAAGCACATCGTCTGTTCTCGCATTCACACTACTGCCCTCACCCACCGCCGTTTCGCGGAGCGCCTCGCGCTGAAGCTCCTTGCCAATCGCGACTCGAATCGCCGCTTGCGGTAGGTCACGTCCATTCGGCGCAAACACCACCGGCAAGGGCGCGCTGTTGCCCCGCGCAGCGCCCGAAATGAGCCACACCGCCAAAAACACAGCCACCCACGCCACACCTTGGAATCCACCAGCGCCCCGGATCCAGCTGGCTTCGGGAGCCCTACGCCCTCGGTGCATGCCCCCTCATTCCCCGTCAGAGCAGGCTCATTCACGCTGGCGCCAACAAAAGTTCCGATTTTTGCCAGGGGCTTGAATGAAAAGGCTTCGAAGGGGAATAAGCTATTCGGAGGGCTCCGTTGACCGCTTCCCTGACGCAAAGCCTGCTGTTTTCCGCGCCTCGATCGGCGCAGGCGCCGGACTTGGCTCTAGTCCTGGCGGCCCGCGACGCAGCCGCGCTCGCCAAGGTGTACGCCGAGCATCGCGCAGCCCTGTGCGCCTTTTGTTCGCGGGTGTTGGGCGACCGAGCCGCCGCCGAAGACCTGACCCACGACGTGTTCTTGCGTCTGCCCGAGCTGATCCACAAGCTGGAGCCCGGGCGCTCGCTGCGAGCATTCCTTCTCGCCATCGCGGCCAACCGCGCCCAGCACTACAGGCGCGCCGCCGCTCGGCGCAGAAAGCTGGCCGAACGCTTCGTTCAAGAGCCGGTCGGCACTGCGCTCCAACCGGATGACGCCGCCGAACAGCGCTGGGTCCAAAGCCAGATCGCGCGAGCACTCGAGCATCTTCCGCCCGAGCAACAGACTGCGTTCGAGCTGGCCGAGCTGGAGGGACAAGACGCCGCTAGCATCGCTCGGCGACTTTCCATCCCCGAAGCAACGGCGCGCACGCGGCTGTTTCACGCTCGTCGCAAGCTGCGCCTCCTCTTGAGTGCCTGGGGCTTGGCTCTGGTGTTCGTCGTCTCCGCAGCCTTCGCAGCGAGTCAGCCCGCCGTGCGCCACGCCGTCGTCATGCGCGTCCAAGCCTGGTTCGGCAGCGCCCAAAGCCCCCAGAGCCGCGCCATTCCCGGTCGGGTGCGTTCGCTATCCCCTACCCCACCCCGGAGGCCTGCGCAGCCAGAGCGAGAGTCCGAGTCTGCTCCGTTGACGCTCGAGGCTCTTCCGTTGCTCCCGCCGGCTGCTCCGCCACCGGCTGTTGGTCATCAGTCGTCAGCTATCAGTTTGGACGAGGAACAACCCACGTCCGCTCCCGGTCTAGCTAGCCAAGCACCTCCGCCTGCCGCCGAAGATCCGGCGCTCGAACGCTACCGTGACGCGCACCGCACTCATTTCGGCGCCGGTGATCCCGCCGCGGCCCTGGTGGCTTGGGACCGCTACCTGGTGGATTTTCCGGCCAGCAGCTTCGCCGCCGACGCGCGCTTCAATCGCGCGCTGTGCCTGCTCCGACTCGGCCAAAGCGCCGACGCTAGGCGCGCTCTGGAGGCGTTTGCAGGCGCGCCCCCCGGCTCCTACCGCCAGCGTGACGCGGCGGCGCTGCTCGAAGGCATGGAAGCCGCTGCGGCGTCGCTCACGGCTGCGCAGAGCGAGTAAGCGGTATCGACGTCAATTGCGGGCCGCGGTTGTCCCGAGCGGCGCCAAAAGCTACCTTAGGGGCGCTCCTTCTCCCCTCATGCCAGAGCTTTACGGAAACACGACCGGCCTCAGCGCCAACGCGATTCGGTCGCTCGAGCGCATCTACCGCCGCCGCGTCCCCAGCGACAAGATCGCGACCCCCGAGCTCGTGCGCTCGCTCGCCGACGCCTCGCGCGAAACCAAGCGCCAGGTCGGCGCGCTCGTGCATCGCTCCGGCGAGGTCGACTACGTCATCGTCGGGCACGCTTCGGGCTTGATGCTGCCCGACATCGGCCGCCTGCGCGCCGCCGAAGGTCGCTTTCGCGCGCTGCGGCTGGTGCACACGCACCTGTTCAACGAGCCGCTCACCCGCGACGACTTGACCGATCTCACGCGGCTACGGCTCGACTTGGTTGCGGCGATCTTGCTCAACCCAGTGGGCGAGCCTCAGCGCATGACCTGGGCGTACAACACGCCCACCTTCGAAGGTAAGGGTCAGCCCTACGCGGTCGCCGGCCCGTTTCCCTACGGCCAGCCGCAGCCTCATTTCGGCGAGCTGATCAGCGCGCTGGAAGCCGAATTTGCGGTTCAAGGACGCACCCGTGAGGTGCTGGCCAAAGACGGCCGAGCGATCTTGATCCACGTGGGCGACAAGAAGAAGCCGGGCGCCAGCACGCGCGCTCGTTCGCGGTTGGCAGAGCTCGAGAGCTTGGCGCGCACCGCAGGCGTCGACGTCGTCGAGCGCGTGATCCAGCTGCGCGATCAACCGGACGCCAAGTTCGTGCTCGGCGCTGGCAAGCTGGAAGACGTCGTGACCCAGGCTATCGACCTAGGCGCCGAAACGCTGATCTTCGACTGCGACCTGAGCCCCACCCAGGCTCACGCCATCGCCAAGCAAACCGATCTGAAGGTGCTCGATCGCACTCAGGTCATCCTCGACATTTTCGCGCAGCGTGCCGAGAGCCGCGACGGCAAGCTGCAGGTCGAGCTCGCGCAGTTGAAGTACACGCTGCCGCGGCTGGGCCAAAAGGACGACTCGCTCAGCCGATTGACCGGCGGCATCGGCGGGCGCGGCCCCGGCGAAACCAAGCTCGAGATCGGCCGGCGCCGCGCGCGCGACCGCGTGAATCGGCTCGAAAAAGAGCTGCGCGGCCTCGAAAAGCAGCGCGCCGAGCGGCGCCGCAAGCGCGCCGGCAGCGAGCTGCCGGTGGTCGCCATCGTCGGCTACACCAACGCCGGCAAGAGCACCTTGCTCAACACCTTGACCGACGCGGGCGTGCTCGCCGAAGACCGGCTATTCGCCACGCTCGACACGCGCGCGCGCAAGCTCTTCTTGCCGTCGGGTCGCGACGTCATCTTGACCGACACGGTAGGCTTCATCCGCCAAATGCCAAAGGACCTGTTCGCGGCCTTCCGCGCCACGTTCGAAGAAGCCGCCGACGCCGACCTGATCGTCGAGGTGGTGGACGTGTCGGATCCCGAGCACACCGATCACATCGCCACCACCAGCGAAGTCTTGCGCGACCTGAACCTGGACGACACGCCGCGCCTCCGCGTCTACAACAAGATCGACAAGCTGAGCGACGACGAGCGCCACGCCCTCAGCAACGAGCCAGACAGCGTCGGCCTCTCCGCCCTCGACAAATCCTCGACAAAAACGCTGTTGCAGCGCGTCGAATCCTGGCTCGCCCTCATCGACCACCAACGCGCCGTCCGCGCCGCCAAAGACGAAGCCGACCGGCTGCTGTACGAAGCCTGACGTCTCCCAGATTTACAGGGAGGCGGGGAGGTCCGCGAGGGCGAGAACGCATTTTTGTCTTTGGAGGACCGGGAGGACCAAAGCCAAAAATATTTCCCTCGAGGGTCGAGAGCGGCGATCGGATGGGTTTTCAGGTCGCAGGCGGCAGCGCGCCCCCCCAATTTTCTCGCTCGCGGACCTCCCCGCCTCCCCGCCTCCCTGTCGAGTCTCGAGCCGCAGGACGTCGCAAAGCGACTCGGCGGCGCCGCGCGAGCCGCCCAGCTGGGCGGCGGCGCAACGGAACGAGACTGGGCCTACCCGGCGAAGACGCTATTCGTCGTCGCGGCGGGGGCGCTTGTTTTGGTCGAGGATTTGCTTGCGGACGCGCACGGTCTCGGGCGTGACCTCGAGCAGCTCGTCCTTGTCGATCCACTCCATGCCGGTGTCGATCGTGAGGATGTGCGCGGGGGGCAAGGTGACGTTTTCGTCGCGGCCAGCGGCGCGGATGTTGGTCAGCTTCTTTTCGCGCGTGCAGTTCACGTCCAGGTCGTTCGGGCGGTTGTGCTCGCCGATGACCATGCCTTCGTAAACCGCGGTGCCGGGCTCGATGTGCAGGATGCCGCGCGGCAAAAGGTGGAACAGCGCGTACGGCGTGGTGACGCCCGAGCGGTCGGAGACCATGGCGCCGTTGGGGCGACGCAGCATGGGGCCGGCGTACGGCATCCAGCCGCCGAACTGCGAGTTGAGCAGGCCGAGGCCGCGCGTCTCGGTCAAGAACGCCGAGCGGAAGCCGATCAGGCCGCGCGACGGCACGTTGAACTCCATGCGCGTGCGCCCGAAGCCCAAGTTCTGCATCTTCATCATCTGGCCGCGGCGCTCGCCGAGGCGGGTCGTGACGGCGCCCACGTAGGCGTCCGGCACGTCGATGATCACGAGCTCGAGCGGCTCGCTCTTCACGCCGTCGACGTCTTTGACGACGACTTCGGGCATGCCGAGCGCGAACTCGTAGCCTTCACGGCGCATGGTCTCGGCCAAGATGGCCAGCATCAGCTCGCCGCGACCGAAGACCAGGAACGTGTCCGGCTCGGACGTCTCTTCGACGCGGAGGGCCAGGTTACGCTTGGCTTCCTTGAACAGACGCTCGCGCAAGTGACGCGACGTCACCCACTTGCCCACCTTGCCGGCGAGCGGCGACGAGTTGACGACGAAGCGGACGCGGATGGTCGGCTCTTCGACCGAGATGCGCGGCAGCGCTTCCTGACGCGACGGATCGGTCAGGGTGTCGCCGATTTGCACGTCTTCCAAGCCGGCGACGGCAACGATGTCGCAACAGTCGGCCGAGTCGACTTTGACGCGCTTGTTACCTTCGAAGCAGTACACCGCCGACAGGCGCGTGTTCACGGGGCCCGACTCGCTCAGCAGCGTTACGGTCTGCCCAACCTTGACGGTGCCGCGCTTGATGCGGCCGATGGCCAGGCGACCGACGTAGTCGTCGTGCTCGATGTTGTGGACCAAGAGCTGCAGCGGGCCTTCGTCCATCAAGGGCGGCTTCACGCGCTCGATGATGGTGTCGAACAGGGGCGTCAGGTCTTTGCCTTCGTGCTCCAGCTCGTGCTTCGCCATGCCCTGCTTGCCGATGGCGTACAGGGTGGGGAAATTGGTTTGGTCGTCGGAGGCCTCGAGCTCGACGAACAGATCGAACACCTCGTTGAGCACGTCGTCCGGGCGCGCGTCGCTGCGGTCGATCTTGTTGATGCACAAGATGATGTTGAGACCGAGCTGAATGGCCTTGCCGAGCACGAAGCGCGTCTGCGGCAGCGGGCCCTCGGCGGCGTCGACGAGCAGGATGACACCGTCGGCCATCTTCAACGTGCGCTCCACCTCGCCGCCGAAGTCGGCGTGGCCGGGCGTGTCGATGATGTTGATCAGCGTGCCCTTGTATTTGACCGAGCAGTGCTTGGCCAAAATGGTGATGCCGCGCTCGCGCTCCAAATCGTTGGAGTCCATCACGCGTTCGGCGACGGCTTCGTTGTCGCGGAACACGCCCGTCTGGCGCAGCATGGCGTCGACCAGCGTGGTCTTGCCATGATCGACGTGGGCAATGATGGCAACGTTTCGGATGTTCTCGCGACGTACTTCGGACATTGGGGCGCGCGCTAGTAGCCCGATAACCCTCGGCCCGCAACTTGGGAGGGTGAACTCGGCGTGAACTGCGCCGAAATGCCGGGTGACTTCAGCCACAGGCGGAATAAACGACGGAGATCCCCCGGCCCCGACTCTCGAAAGCGGGCCGAGCAGCCGCGTCGATGACCGCCACCTCACCGGCCCGGAGGCGGTGCTCGGTCGGTCCGACCGTGATGGAGAGCTCCCCGGACTCGCAAACCACCACCCGTCGCTCGCCGTTTCGACCCGCTCCGCGCTCGACCTTTGCCCCTCGCTGCAGCTCCCAACGCTCGAAACCGATGCCCAGATCCATGCCGAGCGAGCGCAGCTCCACGCCCCCGCGCGCTTCGGTCGGGACGTCGGCGCGTGTCACTACCCGCACTTTGGGCCTGCTGGCTGAAACGAGCGCTTCGATGCCGGTGCCGAGCGCGGCCGCGACCTTGATGAGCACGGAGAGCGTCGGGTTGCCTTGCCCGGACTCCAAATGCGCCAACGTGGGACGCGGCACGCCCGAGCGGTCAGACAGCTCCTGCTGCGTGAGGCCGCGTGCCTCGCGTTGATCCTTGAGGTTTACGGCGAGCCTTGTTCTCTCGTCGTCAGACATTGTCGATGGATTATCACGCAACGCGCTGCTCGAGATGCCTGTCGTCCTCCATCGCGCGAGGTCCGCTGGTGCGGCCCCGGAGCGGCCTACGGCGGGTGTGTCACCCCCACCGTGCCAAGTTGAGCCAACTTTGGTGTTTAGTTACGAACAGTTGCCACATTTCAAATGGCACACTGGTTGCTCAATGAGGCGACATGGAACGTCGACGAGTGAACGTGGGGCTGGGTTCGATTCTGGGGTTGGTCGGGATGGGGCTGGTGTTCGGCGCCTGCAGCGGGGGCAAGAGCGCGGCGGACGCCGCTGAGCTCAGCGGCGGTGGCGCGGCTGAAACGATGGCGCTCGGCGGCGGTGGCGCGGCGCACACGCCT
Organism: Polyangiaceae bacterium; assembly: GCA_036261775.1. Classification (GTDB taxonomy): domain Bacteria; phylum Myxococcota_A; class Polyangia; order Polyangiales; family Polyangiaceae; genus PMG-095. Next base: position 23,275 of record DATAKF010000414.1, read on the forward strand.
GCGCTCGGCGGCGGTGGCGCGGCTGTCGGCGGCGGCGGCGCCGCTACCGGCAGTGATGCCGTTTCCGACGTGCGCAGTAGCAAGGCGCGAGTCATGCCCGCTGCCAGCGAGGCCGCGCGCGCCACCAGCAGCGAGCAAGCCTTCGCCCTCAGCTTCTTGCACGCTTTGCCGGGGAACGAGAACCTGACGTTTTCGCCTCACAGCCTGAGCACGGCCTTCGCCATGTTGAGCTGTGCCGCGGACGGCGAGACCCTGCAAGAGCTGCAGGACGCACTGCAGTTTGGTGCCACGGACGAAGCCTTTCATCGCGCCCAAAGCGCGCTGAACCTGGCGCTCGCGGCGCGCAATCACGAGGCAACGGACGACGTCTACGGTAAGGCCGACGCCCGGATTCTGACCGAGTCGAACGACCTTTGGATACGCCAGGACGCCAAACCTGCAGACTCCTTCCTAGACACGCTCGCCCTCTACTACGGCGCGGGCGTCCACCTGGCAGACTTCAAGGGTCATCCAGAGGGGGTTCGCAAGGCTATCAACGACAAGATCGCGACCGTCACCCACCAGCTCATTTCCGACATCATTCCGACCGGTGTGTTGAACGAGAACACCGTCGCGGTGCTGACCAACGCGCTCTATTTCAAGGCTCCCTGGGCGAAGAAGTTCGCGCCCCGGCAACCGGGCGATTTTCATCGTTTGGATGGCAGCACCAGCGCTGCAGACATGCTCAACACGCGCGCGACATTGCACTACTACGAGGGCAACGGCTTCGTTTCGGTCGCTGTGCCCTACTGGGGCGGGGAGCTATCGATGCAGCTGGTGGTGCCCGACGCCGGCGCGTACGAGCAGGTGCGCGAGCAGCTCTCGAGCGAGGGCTTGCGTGACATGCTGGCTGGGCAAGCGTTCGAGGATGTCGACTTGACCCTGCCCGTCTTCGAGTTGGAGTACGAGGCGCCGGCCATGAAAGCGTTCGAGCAACTGGGTTTGGCGCGCGCGTTCGATCCCGAGAAAGCCGAGTTTCCCAAGCTCGAGTCGGAAATGTTCAAGACGGTGCACATCGACGCCGTAGCGCATAAAGCAACCGTTGCTATCGACGAGGACGGTACGGAGGCGAGCGCCGTGACAGCCATCACCGGCAGCGGTGGCGGTAGCAGCGGACCCCCGCCCGAGCCCAAAGTCGTCAAGGCCGATCGACCCTTTTTGTTCCTGATCCGCGACAATCCAACCGGCTCGTTGCTGTTCGTCGGACAGGTCGTCGAGCGTTAAACATCCACGCAACTGGGGCCCGGAGTGACCGAAAGGAGCTCATGTGGCCCCGTCTCGTCGCTCTCTCGACCCTTATTTTTGGGTGCTCGTCTCCGCTCACGGAAGCCCGCACCAGCTTCGACGAGGCGAGGTACCCGGACGCCGTCGCTCAGTATCGCGCTCTACGGCCCGACTCGGAGCGGCTCAGCCGGTCGGAACTATTCGAATACGCCCTCTACCGTGGGCTCACTCATCTCGCCCTGGGAGACGCTGCGCCTGCTGAGAGGTGGCTGCTCGTGGCCAAGCGGCTCTCGGAGCGGAACCCGGGTTTGGCGACAAGCGAACAGGAGGGCCGTTTGGTGGCGGCGTGGCGGAGTATGGGGCGGATGCCGGGCGACTAAGGGAACGACTGGGGGTCGGGGGTCAGGGATCAGGGGTCAGTCGAGCCAGGGGTTAGGGAGAGAAAGGGGGGTCGCTGCTCGCGAGCGGCCCACGCCTCGTTGCAGCGCTGCCGCGCGGGCCAACGCGGGGCCAGGGTCGCTCTTTCTCGCCCTGATCCCTCCGCTGCCTGAGCCCTGACCCCTGACCCCTGACCCCTGACCCCTCGAACCCCTAGCGCCGGCCGGCGATGCGATCGATGCCGACGACTTCGTCCCACGCCGCTTCGTGCCCCTCGTAGTGCACCTCGAAGCGATCCTTGGCGACGACCTTGACGACCGTCGCCGAGTAGACGCTGCCGCGCCAGCTCACGCGCACGCGATCGCCCTCTTTGTAGGGGCTCACGGCAACCTCACCAGCGCTGCCGGCGGTCTTGGGTGAGGCCACGCCCGCTGCCAACGCGACCTTGGGCGGCGGTGGTGGCGCGGTGACGGGGCCCTCGACGCGCCCCAGCAGCCGCTCGAAGCTCACGTCTTCGTCCCAGCGCGAATCGTAGCCGTCGAAGTGGACGCGATAGCGCGTCGCGCCCACCCGTTCGGTAATGTACGCGGGGTACGGCGGCTGCTCTTTTTCCCACTCTACCAGCACGTGCTCGCCGACCCGGTACTGCTTTTTGCAGCCGGAAACGAGCAGCAGCAGGCCCAGCAGGCCCGCGTAAGCGGCGGGGCGCAAGCTCATGGCGGCTCGATGCTGAGCGGTGGTGGCGGCGGCGGCGGCATGGAAGCCGAGATGCGCTGCACGAAGCCCGCGCGCGACAGCGCGGAGTTTCCGTCCGCAAAGGCGCGCGCCAAGAGCTGCCGCGTGTGGCGGTAAGCGTGCTCGAGCATGCCGCGGCGCGCGTCGTAGCTTGCCGGGTTATACATCGCCAAGATGCCGTCTTCGCGCTGGGGCTGCAGCAAGAGCACCTGCGTCTTGCCGGTGTCTTGAATGCGCGCGATGGCGGCCTCGACGCTGCGCTGCACGCCGATGCGGCGCGCCTGGTTGAAGACCCACATCATGCCCTTGTCACGCAGGCTGCCCCGCTCACCGTGACCGGTCGGAATGCTGCTGGACGCGCTGATGGCGACCATTGGCCGCACCACCACCAGCACGTCCGCGCCCTCGCTCACCGCCAGATCGAGCTGCTCGACCTCGGCCGAGCCCGAGCTGATGTAGTGCCTGTCGCCCAGGCGCACCGGCGAAAACATGGGCGGAATCGCCATGGAGGCGATGCAAGCGCGCGCCACCGTGGCGCCGTCGTAGCCCGGCGCGCCGAACGCGACCGGCTCGCCCGAGTCCAGATCGTGCGCCAAAATGCGCAGCGAGCGCGGCATGCCGGAAAAAGCGTTCGGCACGCCGCGACGCACGAAGAACGCCTCCAAGAAGCGTTCGTAACCGTCCAGGGTGAAGATGCCGGCCGGCAGCGAGTCGTAGAGCCGGTCCAGCTCTTGCGACAGGCGCGCGGGCATCTCGGTCGTCTTGCCCGACAAGAGCGAGCTGGCGCCGTGCCGCAGCGCCACGGCCGCCGACACGACGGTGCGCCGCCACTCGGCCATGTCGACGCGCAACAGGTGTCCACGCTCGAGCCCAAAGTAGACGTCCGCCGGATCGAGGAACGCGCGGTAGATGCGCTGAACCGGTAGCCCGCCGGCCAATGCCGCCGCCACGCTGGCGCCCGCGGAGCTGCCGAGAAACAGGTCGAAGTCGTTGGCTTGCAGCCCCACGACAGTGTCTTCGAGCGCGGCCAGCGCGCCGATTTGAAACATGGCGCCCATCGCGCCACCACCCAACAAGCACAACGCCACCTTCATCGGCTAGTCGCCTCCGTGAGCCGTCGACCCGCGACGCGCCCGAACAACCACACACCACCGACACTGAGCACGCAGCCGATGGCCGCGAGCTGCCACGAGCCCTCTTGCGGCTTCACGCTCTGCGGCCGGTTCAAAAACACGAACGACAGCGTTGCCGCGTTGAAGGCGGCGTGCAAGGCGACTCCCGCCCAAATCGAGCCGCCTAGGCTACGCAAAGTACCAAGCACGAGCGCCACCAGCAAAAGCGGCGCCCAATTTCGCGGCTCCTGGTGGGCCAGGGCAAAGGCGATGGAAGTCGTCCAAATCGCGATGAAAGCCGGCCCGGTGCGGGCCAGGCCGCCAAACAACGCGCCGCGGAAGTACAGCTCTTCGGCGAACGGCACCACGACGGCCACAGAAAGCAGCATGCCCACCGCCAACGCTGCGGAGGTCGGCGTCAACTGCTCGAGCTGCGCGCGCAAGATCTCCGGGGGTGTGGGGTAGCGGCGCTCGACCAGCGCGCCCAAATACCCGGCCGGCAAATGCAAAATGATGCCAAGCGACGCGCCCAGCAGCAGCTCGACCGCTGACACGGGGCCCAGCCCGAAGGCCTTGCGCGGCTCGGGATCCCCGTACAAGCGCACGATGAAGCGCGCGGCCGGGTACATCAACAGCAGCTCCGCCGGACCTGCCACCACTAGCGCCAGGTTGGAGCTGCCGAACAGCGTGCTCACCGTGATGGCGACGCTCAGCAGCCCAAGCGTTAGCAATAGCGACCAGCCGAGCGCGAGCGCGGCGCTGAGCTCCGCGGGCTTGCTCATCGGCCACGCAGGTGGGGCAACACCCCACGCTTGGTGACCGTGTCCTGCGCCCAGGCGTCGAGCGTAGCCTCGTGATCGATGGTGTAGTGCAGGCCGCGGCTCTCGTGCCGGCTCGCGGCCGAAGCGATGATCAGCTGGGCGACGGTGGCGATGTTGCGCAGCTCGAGGAGGTCGCGGGTCACCAAATGACGCCAATAATACTCGCGAATTTCCTCTTCCAAGAGCGCCACTCGCCGAGCAGCTCGCCTGAGGCGCGCATCGCTGCGCACGATGCCGACGTAGTTCCACATCAGGCGGCGCAGCTCGTCCCAGTTGTGGCTCACGACGACGGCTTCGTCGCTGGGCGCAGCGGAGCCGGTCTGCCAGTCGGGCACCGTGGGGTGAGGCGCCGCCCGCAGCTCGTCCATGCTGCCGGTCAGCCGCTCCACGGCGCGCCGCGCGAACACCAAGCCTTCGAGCAGCGAGTTGGAGGCCAAGCGGTTGGCGCCGTGAAGGCCCGTGCAGGCGGTCTCGCCGATCGCCCACAGGCCCGGCAAGGTGGTGCGGCCGTGCAGATCGGACGTCACTCCGCCGCACATGTAGTGCGCGGCCGGCACCACGGGAATCGGCTGCTGCGTGATGTCGATGCCGAAGCGCAGGCACTCGGCGTGAATGTTCGGGAAGCGCGAGCGCACGAAGTCCGCCGGACGCCCCGAAATGTCGAGCAGCACGTGCTCGCCACCGGAGCGCTTCATCTCGAAGTCGATGGCGCGCGCCACCACGTCGCGCGGCGCCAAGTCGGCCAGCGCATGGTGTCGCGGCATGAACGCCTCGCCGTCCAGCGTGCGCAAGATGGCGCCTTCACCGCGCAGCGCCTCGCTCATCAAGAAGCTCTTGGCGCGCGGCTCGTACAGCACGGTCGGGTGGAACTGATAAAATTCCATGTTCGCGACCTCGGCGCCGGCCCGGTAAGCCATGGCGACGCCGTCACCGGTCGCGACGTCGGGGTTCGACGTGTACAGATAGACCTTGCCGGCGCCCCCGGTGGCCAGCACCGTGGCGCGCGACAGAATCGTGATCACTTGGGCGGCGCGCTCGTCCAGCACGTAGGCGCCCACGCATTGATCGGGTCCGCCGAACTTGCTGAGCGTGATCAGATCGACGCCCATGTGCCACTCGAGCAGCGTGATGTTCGGGGACGCGCGCACCGCGTCGAGCAACGCGCGCTCGATCTCACGCCCCGAAATGTCGCCAGCGTGCACGATGCGCCGCTCGCTGTGGCCGCCCTCGCGCCCCAGCTCGTACTGCCCATCGTCGTCGCGTGAAAAGCGCGTGCCGGTCTCGGACAGCCACTTGATGGCTTCCGGCGCTTCGCGCGCGCAGATGTCGACGACGACTTGATGACAGAGCCCGGCGCCCGCCACCATCGTGTCTTCGGCGTGCTTTTCGAACGAATCCTCGGGGGACAGTACGGCCGAGATACCCCCCTGCGCCCAGCTCGTGGCGGCCTCGTCGGCCGCGCGCTTGGTCACCACCACCACCTGCCCGTGAGCTTGCGCGCGCAGCGCGAACGAGAGACCAGCGATGCCGCTGCCCAAGATCAGAAAGTCGGTCGTGATTTGCATAGCTGAAGCGAGAGCCCGCCACGGCAGTGCTACGGCGAGCGAGCCGAAGGCGAGCGGTACGAGGCGGTACGAGACAGAGACCGCTTCATAGCAGGCCTTACGGGCGGAAAAAGCCGTCAGCCCCGGCAGAGCCAGGCTTTGCCGGCCTTTTGGCCGAGCAATATCGTGGTTTTGTGGTCCGTAGCAGGCGCCCGAGCGCCTTCCGTGAGGTAGGCTCCCAAGCAGAGGAACAACCGTGAAAGTCCTAGTCGCGCTCAAGCGGGTTGCCGATCCCGACAACGCCAACAAGGTGAAGATCGCCGCCGGCGGAAACGCCGTCGACACCACCGGTCTCGAATGGAAGCCGAATCCGTTCGATGAGTACGCGCTCGAAGCAGCGCTACGCCTGACCGAAAATGGCAAGGCCCCCAAGCAACGCCTGGGAGAGGTCGTGGTCGTCACGCTCGGCCCGAAAGAGGTCGACCAGACGCTGCGCGCCGCGCTGGCTACGGGCGCCGACCGCGCCATCCGGGTCGACGTCACCGACGACCAGCTCGACGGTCGTCTCGTCGCTGCCGCGTTGCAGGCGATCGTGGCGGCCGAAAAGCCCGACGTCGTCTTGATGGGCAAGCAAGCCGTCGACGGCGACAGCAACCAGGTCGGTCAACGCCTGGCCGAGCTGCTCGACTGGCCGATGGCCACGTTCGCCGCGACCATCAAAGAAGAGGACGGCGCGCTGCTCGTTGGCCGCGAGGTCGACGGTGGCGTCCTCACCCTACGCGTGAAGCTGCCAGCGCTGGTCACGGTAGACTTGCGCATCGTCGCGCCGCAAAGCGTGCTTTCCAAGGTTACGGCTGGTGAGGCCGGCTTCAAGTACAACGACGGCGTGCGCTTCGCTCCGCTGCCCGCCATCATGGCGGCCAAGAAGAAGCCGCTCGACGTGAAGACGCTGGCCGAGCTCGTGCCCGGCGCGGCGCTCACGACCCGCTACCTCAAGTTCGAACGCCCCGCGCAGCGCGCGGCCGGCGTAAAAGTCAAAGACGTCTCCGAGCTGGTGGACAAGCTCGCCAACGTGGCGAAGGTGATTTGAATGGCAAACGTGCTCGTCGTTGCAGAGCTGTCCGAAGACGGAAAGCTCAAGAAGTCCACCCTCAGCGCCATCACGTTCGCGCGCCAAGCGCTGCCAACGGTCGGCGGCACCCTCAGCTTCGTCGTGCTGGGCGCCAGCACGGCCGCCGCCGCGGCAGAGCTCGCGGGCTACGGCGCCGCCAAGATCATCGCGGTCGAAGACGCCTCGCTCGCCAAGTACACGGCCGAGCACTACGCGCCCAGCGTCGCCGCTGCCGCGCAGGGCGCCTCGCTCGTCGTCGCCACGGCCAGCAGCTTCGGCAAAGATCTACTCCCGCGCGTCGCAGCGCGTTTGGACGCCGCATATGCCGGTGACTGCTCGGGCGTGTCCGGCGAAGGCGGCAAGCTCGTCTACAAGCGCCCCATGTTTGCCGGCAACGCCAGCGGCTACTGCACGCTGGACACGGCCGTGCAGGTCGCTACCGTCCGCCAAAGCGAGTTCACGCCCGCCGAGCCGAGCGGCGGCAGCTCGCCGGTCGAGAAGCTCGCCAAGGCTCCGGTCGGCGCCGCAGCCTCGCGCGTCGAGTTCGTCGGCCTCGAAGCCGTCAAGAGCGCGCGCCCCGAGCTCGGGGACGCCAAGGTCGTGGTTTCGGGTGGCCGCGCGTTGAAGGAGAAGTTCTTCGAAGTGATGGAGCCGCTCGCCGACGCCGTGGGCGCCGCCATCGGCGCCAGCCGCGCGGCGGTCGACGCCGGCTATGCGCCCGGCGACTTCCAGGTCGGCCAAACCGGCAAGATCGTCGCGCCTCAGCTGTACGTGGCCGTCGGCATTTCCGGCGCCATCCAGCACATTGCCGGCATGAAGAGCTCCAAGGTCATCGTCGCCATCAACAAAGACCCAGAAGCACCCATCTTTCAGATCGCCGACTACGGCCTGGTGGCTGACCTTTTCCAGGCAGTGCCCGCCCTCACGGCCGAACTGAAAAAACGCCACGGCTAACGCCAAAGCCTCCTTGACAGGTCGAGGGCTGGCCATCATTCTCCCGCCGCCTCGACCGGCCCGCCTCGCAAAAAGGACGGCCTTTCAAGGAGCCCACTCGGGGCGTAGCGCAGTTTGGTAGCGCGCACGGTTCGGGTCCGTGAGGTCGGCAGTTCGAATCTGCCCGCCCCGACCGAGTAGGAAAAAACAGCAACCCAGTTCGGTACTTACCGGGCTGGGTTGTTTTCATTTCCCACTAGTTACCCGGAAGCCGCCCGATCGCGTCTCTAAGATCCGCGCCGGTGGCGTGCACGTAGCGTTGCGTTGTGTGCAACTTGGAGTGGCCCGCTAGCTCACGCACCGCTTCGAGGTTGGCGCCGCCACGCACCAGCGCCGTGAGGAAGTAGTGGCGCAGGGCGTGGAAGCTCCGCTCGGGTAGCTTGTGGCGGACAAGGAGGGCGTGCAGCTCGGTCCAGACGGCCTGCCGTGATGGCGTTCGGCCGCGTTGGTTTAGAACCACGCGCGCCGCCGGCAGCTTGTCTCGGAGCGCCTCGGTCAGTACCTCGGCCAGGCGAGGCCAGAGCGGAACCACCCGCTCGTGCCCCGACTTCGGCGCCACCGCTTCATTCTCGGAAAGCGCGTGCCGAACGGTGATGACGCCCGTTTTCAGGTCAACGTCCCGAACCTCCAGCGCCCTCACCTCGCCTTGCCGCAGACCGGCAAACGCCGCCAGCGCGATCGCGACCCGCAGCCACCCTTCGGCCTTGCCGAGCATCGCCTCGACCTCTTCGGTCGATGGCGCGCTCGGGAGCTTACGCCCCGGCGGCGGTGGCTTCGGCAGCTCGGGCATCGTCTCAAGCACGCCCGTCTCTACAGCCGCAGCCAAGATGGTCCGCAGCAGATTTACCGGACCACGCGCTTGGATGCCGCGCTTCGCCAGCTCTGCCATGAACCCCCGAACGACCGTTGCACCGATTGCATCCACGCGCTTGTCGCCAAGCTCGTCAAGCAGCCCTTGCCGCAGAAGCCCCTCGTAGCGCCTCCAAGTGCCTGCCCGGAACTTGCTCCGGTACAGCGGCTTGAAGGTGTCGCTCACGAAGGTCTTCAATGTCGGCGCCTCCGCACGCAGCTCCAGAGAGCCCGTTGCGTGAGCCGTCTCCATCAAGCGTCGAGCTTCAGCCTCGGCGCCGGCTCGCGTTTGCACGTGAGCATCGCGCCGGTAGCGCTGCTCGCGCCCGTCCTTGTCTCGGAATCGAAAATCAATGACCAGGATGGACTTGCCGTCCCGTTTCCGTTTCTGCACACCGTTACTCAGCTTTCCCATGGTTTTCCTGCCATGGGCGCTTGCTCATGCGTGACGTTGCGCAGCATAGCGCAACGCCACGCAATGGAAAGCGCCGCAATCGTCTCAGCGCTCCGGGAACCGAAGGCGCCAGCTTTTGCCCAGTTTGAAGCCGGAAATCCCGCCACCGAGGTCCGCGACGATGCTGCGGCCCACAGTGCGCTGCGCGCGACGTAACCGCGCACGCAGCGCGGTCGGCTCCAGGCTCAGTACATCGGCTGCGGCCTCCACGGTGTAGAAGATGGTCGAAGGGCTCCGCCGTCTCTTTTCAGATGACGAACCCGGTGTCAGTCCGCCCGGATCTTGGACCTCGACTCCATGCTTGCAACCACCTCCGCCGCACGCTGACTTTGGCGCATGCGTGAATGTGGCCGAAAATGACTTCGACATGCTTGCCCTGCTTTCCCCTCTCGTCCTGACGGATCACGACCCAAGATCTCAAGAAACCGCTCTCTAAACTGTTAGTCATAGCCAGCACGGCAGCCGAATTCGGCTGCAAAATAGTTCGGAGCCAAACGAATTGTTTGTCGCAGCGAGGTGACCCGGACGCCGCGTCGACGACGCCCGACACCCGACGTTGGTGGCGGCGTTCGCCATGGCGCCAGATCTCCCGCAGGTCTTCAGGATTGGGGGCCGCCGAAGTGTGGATTTTGTCGAGGAGCGACGTGGCAAGCTGGCGCTTCATGCGGTGAAGCTCGATGCGTCCCGACGCATTCAGGCGGCAGATTAGCTCTGAGCGCCCCCGACGCATCCTGAGGCCCTCAATCTGCTTTTCAAGAAGCACGGGCTCGACGAAGTCGCCTGAGCGCATGCATGCTTCGGCATGCGTGCGCTCCACCATCGACCGACCGCCGCTGATACGAACACGACATGACGACCGCCGACCACACCAACGACGAGCAGCCTGTTCCTGAGAAGCCCGTTTTCGGTATTCCAGGCCTGCCCGAGCGCAACCTCGAAACCTATGCGCGGCTCTGGCAGCTCGAGACATGGCTGCGCGAGCTTGTTTACGTTCACCTCCGCGCGAAAGCGGGCGACGCGTGGGAGGGGTACGTTCAACAGGCAGACCGACCGAAGACGAACGACAAGCGCCTCACGCACATGCCGACCGCCGAAGAGAACCAGCTGAGCTACGCCCAGCTCTCCCAGGTGCGAAGAATCATCACCGACAACTGGTCCATGTTCGAGTCGTACCTGCCGCCCCAGAACGTCTGGGAGGCGAAGCTCGACGAGGTCGCGCAAATCCGGCACCGCGTTGCGCATTTCCGAACGACGCACGCTGATGATTTGGCTCGCGTGGTTCAGCTCCTCCGCGACATCGACGCGGGCATGTGGCGGTTCTGTACGTCGTACAACGATCCGAATCCTGTGTTGCCGCCCGACAAGGACCCGGTCGTCGCGGCGTTTCAGGGTCTCGAGTGCTTCCCATGGACCGAGGTAGGAAGCGATCGGTGGGCGCGCGTCGGGCACGCCGACCCAGAGCAGCGCGTACTGCTGCAGACTGAGGTGCTAAGCATGCCGTGGGCATCATGGCAGCTGCCGATAGCAGGGAGGGAAGGCTTCCTGTACAGCGTCCTTATCTACGCCCGAGGGCATCACAATCACGACTTCAAGCGGCTGCTCGAGAACACGCGGCGGCTGCACAACCACGTCGTCCACGTGTGCCTCGGCGGCGACCAAAAATCGTTTCGGCTCGCTATTCCTGCGGTTCTCGGGACGGACGCGGTCAGCAAGATCATCACGGCCTTCTATGACGCGGCAATGAACACCCTGAGACCGGGCCTGGACATGCTCGCCGACGACCGCGTTCAGCAGCTCGCGGACACGCAACCCGAATACGTTCTGGGGCCCTCGCACCCAATGACCTTCCTCACGCCGGAGATGCCGTGCTCCATCTTCGGCGTGTGATGAGCGTCGGCACAGACGGCTCTACGAGCAGAAAAAATCAGGGAAATCTCTTTGCAGCTTGGCCGCAAGCCCGTGTTCCGGAAAGCGCGTGACCGCTTCGCGCCATGCTGCGACCGCATCTTCAAGGTTGCCCTCGTTCCAGAGGACGCCGCCCAGATTGAAATGGGCGAGGGCATATTCCGCGTCCAGCGCGATCGCGCGTCGATATCCCTCGACTGCTCCCTGGATGTTGCCGACACGCTCTTGTGCAAAAGCAAGCTGGAACCAAACGAGCGAATCCGCATCAGGTGTCGAGGCGATAGGCAACAGGACGGAGAGCGTTTCTTCCCAGCGGTCCAAATGGTTGAGCGCCACCGCCAGACAGTAGGCGTACTGAGCGGGCTCTCGTTCAAAGGCGCGGCGGAAGGCGGCCTCCGCTTCAATCCAGTTGTCGTCCGTTTGCGCCCAATGGCCGACGCGATCCCAGATAAGCCCCGCGTTGACGCTTGGGAACGCCAACAACGCTTCGGCATGTGCCTTGAATTCGGCGAAACCGATGCGCGTTTCACCGTCTCGATCGTGCAGCGCCCACTCGCACGTAAACGCTTCCGAAAGACCTCGGGAATCGTCAGGGTGAAATTTCAGGAACCTCCGCCAAAACTTGAGCGCCTGCTTTCTTGCCGACGGGCTTTCCTTGCCGTGAGTCCGAACGAGCCGCGCGCACCAGAACCACTCCCAATCGTCAAGGCGGTCGCCCGCCAACACGACCTCGATGGCGGAGAACGCTGCGTCTGTCCGTCCAAGCTCGAAGAGCACGGCGGCTCGCCACCCGTGGACGGCGCGCATCGACAGCGCGCTTCCGGGAGCTTTGGCGACCAGGTCGAGGTGCTCTATCGACTGGCTCAGATCTTTCGAGTGATTCCGGTACCACAGCCCGAGCGCCAGGTGCGCTTCTGCGAGCTCGGGATCGAGCGCCACGGCCCCCTCGAACGCCTCGCGCGCCTGGGCGTGGTGTCCCGAGGCCTCAAGCACCGATCCGAGGTTCTTGTAACATTGCGCGCCGATCGCGCTCGCGTCGTCACCCAGAAAGGCTATCGCGAGTAAGAGGCTCGCTGCGGCGTCCTCGTACTCCTTCAGGGCGAAGTGTGCGTTGCCGAGCGTGTAGGCGACGCTGGCTGGCGTGATCCTCGGCTGAACCGCGTCTCGTTTTCCAAAGTACTTGAGCGCTTCGAGCACCCGTTCAGCGCTGAACGGCAGGTCGTTCAGGCCCAGGTTGATCTCGGACATGTAGAGGATATCAAGACAGTGTGCGTGGTCCCCAAGGACCGCCCGAAACTGGTCGAACGACTGCGAGAGCTGAAGATCCTCGCCGCGCTCGTAGAGGTCGTCCAGCAGGGTCGACGCGGCGGCCGCCGAGGCTGGCACGGTGATGCGAGGGACGGCGGTCGCCACTGCCACACCCAATCGCTCAGGAGGCATCGCAACCCAGCCGAGCCGATCATCGCGAGCGGACAGACCGCGCGCGAGCGCGATGGCATGCAAGCGGCGCAGATAACCCTCGTCGAAGGGTTCGGTGAACCGGACCGTTATGGTTTCCTGGTCGGTCCACGCATGCCCGCCTTGTTCGTAGGCGGAGAGGACGTCCTCCGCGGAGCGCACGAGCAGGGGCCCGTGGGGGTCCCGATGGCAGACGTAGATGGAATGGGATTGGACGAGCAGGTAGTTCAGATTGCGACGCGCGACAGCCACACTGGTCGAACCATCGCCTTTCACGGCATCGGTGGTTCCCTTCAACTGAACATGG
>DATAKF010000231.1:0-6834 GCA_036261775.1 Polyangiaceae bacterium
GATCTCCCTGGGGCTTTCGCGTTTTGTCTCGGCGCCCCGAGATATCAAGTCATCCGCTTTAACCGAGGAGTCTGGAGTGCCGCGCTTCGACACGCGGCTCGCGCTGATGCGAGCCGCCGAGCAGCTGTTTGCTCAACAAGGGGTGGACCGCGTGTCGCTGCGCGAGATCGCGATCGCGGCCGGGCAACGCAACGTCTCAGCCGCGACGTACCACTTTGGTAGCAAGCGCGAGCTGATCGAAGCGATTCTCGAGCGCCACTCGATACCTGTGCAGGAAACGTGGGCACCGGTGCTGGCGGCCGATACAGAGCACAAGCTCAGCTTGCACGAGCTGATCGAGCTGTTGGTCAAGCCGATGGTCGCCAAGATTGACGACCCCGACGGCGGGCGCTGCTACCTGGAGCTCTCGGCAGAGCTGGTGGCGAGTCGTTCGTTCCCGATGATGGGCATGCGCGTCGCGAGCTCGCCGGGCACCCAAGAGATGGCCAAGCGCATCGCCGAGCACGGCGTCGAGGTGCCACCCATGGTGCGCATCGTCCGCAGCACGCGCCTGGCGGGCATGTTGTTCGGATCCATCGGCGACTACCTGCGGCTCATCAACAACGGCGTCGAGATACCGCGAGCGCTGTTCGTGGCCGACTTGGTCAACGCCATGGTGGCCGTGGCCCGGGCGGAAGCGCCCGTTGTCGGCTGAACATCCGAGCAGTAAGCTCCGCGCGCGTTATGCCGCGAATGCAGCGTGATGCGCCGGCTGTGCTAAGAGCGCCGGCGGAAACAAGCCCATGGCCATCGAGCGAACCCTCTGCATCATCAAACCGGACGCCGTCAAGAAGCGCAAAAGCGGCGCCATCCTCCAGCACGTGCTCGAAGAGGGCTTCAACGTCCTCGGCATGCGCCAGCAGCAGCTGTCACAGCGCGAAGCCGAAGGCTTCTACGCGGTGCACCGCGAGCGGCCTTTCTTCAAGGATTTGTGCGAGTTCATGACCAGCGGCCCTGTCGTGGTCATCGCGCTGGAACGTGAAAACGCGGTCGCCCATTGGCGCAAGGTCATCGGCGCAACCGACCCGGCCAAGGCCGAAGCTGGCACCATTCGCAAGCTCTACGGAGCGAGCCTGGGCGAGAACGCCGTGCACGGCTCGGACTCGGTCGAGAACGGCCGCGTCGAGTGCGCCTACTACTTCCAGGGCTCCGAGCTCGGTTGAGACTGAGCCGAGCCCAGCGCCGCAGATCGAGCTCTCGAATTTGCGACAAAACGGCCACCCGCGCGCGCAGGTTCGCGCGGCCTGCCGGCCGCTGATAGACTCTTTCAGAGGTCATGAAGAGCGGGCTCCCACCGTCGTCGCACGCGTTCGTCCGCGGCACAGCCGCGCTCGAAACGGAGCGCGGCAACCTGCGCGAAAGCCTGGGCGGCCTGCGCAACCTCGCGCAGCTGCTGCACTCGCTACGCGTCGGCTCGCGGCCGCTGAGCAGCGTGATCCCCGACGCGCGTGCCGCCTGTGATCCGCTGCGCCACGCCATGGGCGAAATCTTGGCGGCCGCGCAGAGCGTGCTGGGCGAAACGGCCGCTGCCGACAGCTTGAAGTCGTACGTGACTCCGCGCCTTGGTGAGCTCGAGGCCGCGTTGACCCAAGCCTCCGAGCGGCCGCTCAGCGTCAAGATGCGGCTGTCGCTCGAAGAGTGCGTCACGCGCCTCTCGCAAGAGCTGGACACCGCGCGCGGCTTGTTCGACCTGCTGGGCGATTCCATCGCCGGGCGGCCGATGCGACTCGACGTGCTCGAGCTGGCGCGCCAAAGCTTCAGCGGCCCGCCCAGCGGCGGCAGCTGGCCCCGCGAAACCTTGGTCGCAACCTTGAGCCACAGCACGGACGAGCTCGAGATCGACGTGGATCCGCGCGTCGCCACCTCGCTCATCGCGTTCGGTGTCGAGCTGGTGGCAGATGCGCAGGACGCCACGCAGATTCCGCGCATCCGGGTACGGCCTACCGAGAACGGCTGTCATATCTCGATCGAGCGCAGCAGCCCGGGCGGAAACGAGGTCGGGACCGAAGATCTGATGCTGCTGCGACGCGGCGTGATCGCGCCGACGTTGCCGTGTGTTTCCGCGGCCGCCCGCGCCAACGGCGCCGTGCTCGAGTTCGAGCCGAGCACTAGCCGCTTCTCGCTCACCTTCAGCAAAGCCTTCCCGGGCGTGCTCAGCGAGAACGCCGGCTGAGCCCTGCGCCGGCTAAAATACGGCCAATTTCGGGACACGGCACGGATTGTTCGCGTGAGGACGCGAGGTCTGTGCGAAAGTTTGAGTACTTTGGCAGAGGCTCCGCCGTGTCCGTAACCAACCCACGGATCCCCGCGATGTCGATCCCGAGCGACGCCACGGACTGCGACGGAACCGTCCCTTCCGGCGGTCACAACGACCCGCAGCAAGCCGTGACCGTGGTCGAGCCCAGCGCCGCGAAGGCCGCCGAGCCGAAGACGGGCGACGCGCCCATCTCGTCGGAGCGCCTGCAGCGAGCCGAGCTGAAGATCGTGACGTTGCTGGGCGAAGGTGGCATGGGTCGCGTTTCCCTGGCCTTCGACCCGGTGTTGAGCCGGCAGGTAGCGGTCAAGGAGCTCTCGCGCGAGCTATCCGACACCGAGGCCTTCCGCCAAGACTTCATCCGCGAAGCCCGCACCAACGGCGGGCTGCACCACCCCGGCATCGTGCCGGTGCACGCGCTGCACATCGGCAACGACGGCTCGTTGATGTTCACGATGCAAGCCGTGGATGGCCAGAACCTACGCGAGTGGCTGGACAGCTCAGAACGCTCGGTCGGCAGCCGCCAGCGCCTGGAAGACGGCCTCGAGATCTTCCTCAAGATTTGCGACGCGCTGGCCTACGCGCACAGCCGCGGCGTTTTGCACTGCGACATCAAGCCCGACAACGTGATGGTGGGCGGCTACGGCAGCTACTACTTGATGGATTGGGGGCTGTCGCGACCGCTCGTCCACCAAGTGCCGAGCAGCACGTGCGGCACGCCCGCGTACATGGCGCCCGAGCAAGCGCGCAACCACCCGCTGGACGAGCGCGCCGACATCTTCGGCCTAGGCGCCATCTTGCTCGAAATCATGGCCAACACCGGCCCCTACGGGCGAGGCACGGCCGCCTACTGCCAGGCCCGGGCCGTGCGAGGCGACGTGATCGACGTCTTCGCGGCCGCTCAGGGCGTGGGCGTCTCGCCCCGCGTGTGCAAGATAATCCAGCGAGCGATCGCGCCCCAGCGTGAAGATCGCTACCCGACGGTCACCGAGCTACGCGACGACGTGCGCGCGTTCCTACTAGGCGGCTTTCACTTACCTCGACGCACCTTTGCGGCGGGCTCGCTGCTGGTCAAAGAGGGCGACGTGGAAGACACTGCCTATATGCTGGTCAGCGGTCGCTGCCGCGTATTCCGGCAGGTCAACGGCGTGCTCACCACGCTCCGGCACATCGGCCCCGGCGACATCTTGGGCGAGCTATCGCTCTTGCTCGATACGCCGCGGACCGCCAGCATCGAGGCAGAAACCGAGTGCACGGCGCTGGTGATCGATCGCGACGCTATCGAGCGCTCGGGCGCGATGGTAGGTTGGCCCGCAGCGCTGATGCGCGCTTTGGCCCACAGATTTCGCGAGATGGAGCTGCGGCAAGACGAGGCAGCGTCGTCTCGCAAGCCCAGCGCCCCACCCGCTGACGACAACGGTGAGCGATGACACAACCGAGCACGACTTGGAACGAAGACCTCTGGCGCCTCCTCTTTGCGACGGGTCACCCAGAACTCATCGCCAAGCAGAAGCGCTTTCAACAGCTGGGCACCCCGCCGCGCTGCCGGCTGTGCATGGCGCCGTTCGGCACCCAACCGGCCTCCGGCTGGACCGACGAAGATCCGGGGCCGTCGAATCGCAACCCTCGCTTCTGCAGCCTGTGCGACCAATTCATCCGCGCCAACCCGGGCGGCGCCAAGGTCATCATGACCATGGTGTTCGCCGACGTGCGGGGCTCGACCGCGCTCTCGGAAAAGCTCGGGCTCGAAGAGTACGTGGGGCGCATCAACGACTTCTACCGCCGCACCACGGCCGTCTTCGTCCAGACCGACGGCTTCATGATGGACGTCGTCGGTGACGAAGTGTTCGCGCTCTACCCTGCCGGGTTTTCCGGCGTCTCCGAGGCGGACGCTTCGGTCGCGCCCGCCGAGCTTGGGGCGGCACGCACCGCCACAGCAGCTAAAAAAGCGCTCGGCGCCGCACGCCAGCTGGTGGAGCTGAGCCGCAACAGCCGCGAAGGCGAGCTGCAGTTCGGCGTCTCGGTTCACACCGGGCCCGTCTACATCGGCACAATCCGCGGCGCCGAAGAAGGCATCTCGGACGTGCGAGTCTGGGGCATGGAAGTCAACAAGGCCGCGCGCATGTGCGCTCAAAGCGCCTCGGGCGAAGCCTTGGTCAGCCCCGAGCTGTGCGTGGCCGCCGGCCTGAGCACCGAAGGTTTGCCCGAGCGCATGCTGGAGCTAAAAGGCTTGTCTCAGCCGTTCAGTGCACGCGTCCTGACCTGACGGCCGCGCTCTGCTGCCTACTTGCCGGAGCGCCGCTTGGGCGGCTGCATCCACACGATGTTGAGCGGTGAGTTACTGAACCACCAGGTGGTGCCCAGCTCGAGCGGGTACAGCTTGGCGAAGCGGAAGCCCAGGTAGTCCCAGAAGCCCTGGTATTGCACCTTGTAAGCCTTGCGGGTCAGCGGATTTTTGAGCCGTACCGGGCGGCTCGGCTCTTTGGGAAAGCTCACGGTGACGGCCGACTCGAGCTTGTCTTGGGGGAGCCAGGCGGGCGCCGTCTCCAAACTCAGGATGTGGTCGTAGTCCGGCTCTTTGGTTTGGTAGCTTTGCATGTGCGCTTCCTTGCCGGCGCCGAACAGCACGTACGTCAGGTATTTCGGGTAGTCGAAGTTGAAGTCGAAGTGCCGAAAGTAAACGACGCGCTCGACCGTGACCTCGACCTTGGCGACGGCGGGGGGCTGCGTCCACGGCCACACGTTGTACTGTCCCTTTGGCGCGCCCGCTGGTGAACACTCGGGAATGCCCTCGAAGATCTCGGCTTGGAACTTTTGCAGCTGGCCGCTGGCAAGCTGCGGAACGTCCATGGCCGACTCGGTCAGGTTCGCCAAAAAATACGTCTGTTTGGGCTTCTTTTGCCGCCACTCGCGGAACTTCTTCATGACCGCGGGCGGCAGCTTGGCGCGCAGCACGATCTGATAACAGTGCTCCTCCATGTGGAACATGGTCATGTGCACGAGAAACAGCGTCTCGGTGCCGACCATGATGAAGGCGTGCCGACGATCCGCCGGTGCCATGGGCATCGGATCCGGCTTGAGCATGGCCTTGAGCATTTTTTTATCGCCCGGGGTGAGCTGCCCCGGCGGCGTCGGCGTGGGCTTGGCCCCACCGTGCATGCCCGACATGTCCATACCTGCCATGCCCTTCTTATGCATCTTCATGAGTTACTCCTGGCCCAGTGTTGTCAGGACTAACACGCACCTGCCGACTCGAACACTGGTAAATAGGGGGCATGAACGAGCCTTCCTCGAGTCGCGCGCATCAATCCAGTCGCGCGCTTCGCGCGACCCAATCGAGTCGCGCGCTCCGCGCGCTCCAATCCAGCCGCACGCTGGACGCTCTCAGCGCGCTCGCTGAGAAGCACGACCTGAAGCTGGCTGGCGGTGGCACGCGCACGGACGCCGTGAGCGCTTGGTTTTTGGGCCCCAAGGGCGAAAACGGCGAGCTCATGCGACGCCTCGTGCACAAGGCTCTCGAGTCGCACCTCGAGTTTCGTCACGACGTGTATCGCCAAGACCCGCCGTTCATCACGCCCAAGATGCAGAAGTCACCCGAGTACAAGCGCTCGGTCAAGCAGCTGGAGCGCGATTTTGCGCGCGTGCTCCGGGCGCTGCAGGAATCGGGCGCGTTCTTCAGCATGCGTAGCCAAGGCCACATGCTGTGGGACGTCACGATCCCAGGCTTGGCCGGCTACTTCGCCGCCATGCTGTACAACCAGAACAACGTGGCGGCCGAGGCGTCGCCCGTCACGACCATGATGGAGATCGCGGTCGGCGACGACCTGTGCCGCATGCTCGGCTTCAGCGTGCCCGCCGCGTCCAATTCAGCGAGCGCAAGCACGACGACGCGCCCCTGGGGTCACATCACCTGTGACGGGTCGATCGCCAACATGGAGGGCCTATGGATGGCGCGCAACCTCAAGTTCTACGCGCCGGCGTTGCTCGCTGCGGCGCGCGCCAACAAGGCCGCTGCGCCCATCGCGAAGCTGCCCGTCACGCTGCTCAGCGGCAAACCCAAGAAGCTCGCGGATTGCAGCGCCTGGGAGCTATTGAATCTGCCGATCGACGTGGTGCTCGGACTGCCGGCTTTGGTCGAGAAAATCACCGGTATTGGCGCCACCCAACTGGCAACGTTCATGGGTCCGTTCACGGTGTCGGCGCTCGGCATGGCCGGGGCTTGCCAAAAATACGTCTTCGACGCCCGTCTGAAGCAGCTGCCGGTTCTGACCGCGCCCGTCACCAACCACTACTCGTGGCCGAAGGCCGCAGCCTTGCTCGGGCTCGGCACGAACCAACTGTGGAGCGTGCCAGTCGATCTCGACGCGCGCCAAGAGGTAGACCTGAGCGGCCGGCTCAAAAAACGAACTGACACCCTGCGCGCCCGCTTGCAGCACGCGCTCGACTCCAAGACGCCCGTCATGACCGTCGTCGCGGTGCTCGGGTCCACCGAAGAGAGCGCGCTCGACCCGCTGCACGAGATCGTCGCGCTGCGCGACGAG
>DATAKF010000432.1:0-5143 GCA_036261775.1 Polyangiaceae bacterium
CAAGCGCTCGTCCTTCGCCAAGATGCCCCCAAGCTCGATCGCTCCGCTGAAAGAGGTGCCGTCGGGCAGCATGCCGCTCGCGTCAATGGCTAGGTTATTCTCGTTGGCGCGGTAGGCGCCCAAGCCGTCGTAGTTCTCCAGCCCGAACCCGATCGGATCCATCAGCTTGTGGCAGCCGACGCAGGCTGGATTAGCTCGGTGAATTTCCATGCGCTGGCGCAAGGTCTGCCCCGCGACCATGTCTTCGGATAGCACTGGAATGTCGGCGGGTGGCGCGGGCACCTCATCACATAGCAGCCGCCTGAACACGTACTCTCCACGCCGAACCGGCGAGGTTCGATTGGCATACGAGGTGGTCGTCAAGAACGCCCCGAGCGTTAAGAGCCCTTGGCGTTGGGTGCCGGTGGTGTCGACGCGAACGAATTCCGACGCGCTGTTCGCGCCGCTGCGGGCAACGCCGTAGTGCGTGGCCAGCGTCGCGTCCAGGAAGGTAAAGCGGGAGTCGAACAGCGCCGAAACGGGCACCGATGTCGCTAGAAATTCCTGCAAATAACGGCGGGCCTCCGCCTCCATCGACACTTCGAGCGCCGGAGTAAACTTTGGAAAATCGACGGTACTGACCTCATGGGTATCGAGCGAAGAAAAGTCGAGCCACAGGGCTGCGAAGCGATCGAGCAAGCGGTCGGCGCGCGAGTCGGCGAGCATGCGATCGACTTGGGCTGCCACCTGTTCGTCGCTCGTGAGCTGCCCGGCGTCAGCCGCGCTCGACAGCGCGTCGTCAGGCATGGTGCTCCAAAGCGAGTAAGATAGGCGCGTCGCTAGCTCGTGCGAGCTCAGACGTCGAATGGCGCCCGAGGTTGGCTCGGGGTCCAACTCGAGCTTGAACAAGAAGAAGGGTGACAGCAACACGCCTGCCAAGGCTGCCTTGAGTCCCTCGACGGGAGAGGCTCCGAGCGTCTTGGCTGACGCGACTGGTAGCATCAATCCTTGGGTCTCTTCCGCAGTCAGCTCGCGACGCCAGGCGCGGCGTGCAAACGCGCTCAGAATCGTCTGTGCGCAGGCATCGCCCCCTGTCGTGAGGTCACACGTCAAGACCTTTTGCTTTCGGGCCATGTCTGCACCAAACAGATCAGCGATCAGCGCGTTTGCTGCCTCTTCGTAGGCGACCACGTAGTTGGGCGACAGGCTCAAGGCCGAACCGACGGTGTCGAATTCCGCACCCAAGTCGTCGCCGGGAAAACCATCTGAGGGGGTGAGCTTCGTTCCCAGCAGGTCGGCGACGGTATTGTTGTACTCGGCTCGATTCAGACGCCGGACAACCACGACGCCTGGCTTCGTCCCGGCGACCGCGGCACCGTCGACGGAAGAGCCACCGCCACTCGACCCACTCGAGCTTGAGCCCCCGGGTGTCAGACCACCTCCGGGCGCCGGAGAACCCGTGCTCCCGTCGATTGAGCCAGTACATCCCAAGCACAAGACGAGCGCGGCGCCAGCGCGTAGACTCTGGTTCAAGCGTTCCAAGCGAGCGCCTCCTTTCCATCGTCGCCGAAGGTCGTGACGTTGACGTCGTAGAGCTTCAACAGGTTGATGTAGAAGTCGCCGTACGTCTTCCAAGTGGTGTAGTCCTTACCAACGCCCGTGTAGCGGACATGCCGGTCCGGCGTGACGAGCCCACCGAGCCGACCCGCCAGCAAGAGCGGATGGTCATCGTGATTGTGGCGGTCACCGTCGGCGATCTCACTACCGATCAGCACCAAGGAATTGTGAAGCAAGTCGTTGCCGTCAGCGTCGACAAGACCCTTCAACTTACGCAGAAACCCGCCGATTACCTGCATCTTGTAGTAAAAAATCTGTCGAAAGGTCGCGATCAGACCGGCATCCGCGCCGTGGTGCGAAACCTGATGATCACCGGCCGCGCCGCCAAGAGCCTTCACTTCTGGGACGAAGGCGTAGTTTCGACTCGTCACGGCGTCCGACAGCATGAAAGTGATGACTCGGGTCACGTCGCACTGAAACGCGATCGCCATTAGGCTGTGCATGTAGTCGACCTGCTTCACGAAGTCCGTGCCGGTCAGGCCGTTCTTGTCCGTCGGGTTCATGGCACCGGCAGGCGCCGGTCCTGGCGGGGTGCAGGAGCCTGCAAGCGGCGCGCTTTGCAGTTGCTGCTCCAGGTCACGAATACCAGTAAAGAGCTGATCGACCTTGGCCTGGTCGGCTGGATTCAGCCGGTTCTTCAACCAACCCTGCTGCGGGATGACACTGTCGAGGACGCTCTTGCGCAGCGCGCGGCGCATCTCTGCTTCAGCCGTGCTGGTCGAGGGACTCGTGCCCATGAAGAGTCGGTTGAAAGCCTTTTGGGCGTCGATCTCCTTGCCGAGCGGGGTAGCGGCGCCGACTGGAAAAGACTGCGTTCCGTCGGAGTTCTTCATGACCGGACCACGCCACGAGACGTTGCGTGTGTAGAAGGTTCCAAATGAGTCGGTCGGTCCTCCGTTGTGGGTCCCGAGCTGGAACGAGTGCAGACCACGGCAACCCATTTGAGCGTCGCCGATGATCTGATCGACCGACATGCTCATCTTCGTCTGGTTTGCGGTCGGAAAGCGCGCGGTCAGCATGGCCGCGAGACCAATCGCATGGTCGCCCGTCACCCGGCGACGCTGCTGATTTTCGAGACCCCCAATGAACGTCAAATCCGGCTTGAGGTCTTGCATGGTCGCGAGTGTCGGCGGCAACTGCCAACTCGCGCCGCTCCCGATTCCCACCGGTACGTGCTCGACCATGTGGTGGCCGTTGGGAAACTGATAGGCGAGGAAGCGCTTGATCGGCGCGCAAGTCGCCGCTCCCGCGCGGCGCGTCCACAGCAGCGACGGCAGCATGGGTAACGTCACTGTGACACCCGCCGACTGAATGAAGCGTCGTCTCGAGAAGCGTGCGCTTTCCATCAATGTAAAAGGGCGTGGCAGCGCAGCGTCGGCCCAGTTTTTTTTCAATCAACGCGCGTTGAAGCGCGCTCAAAGAACTCGCCGCTACCTGAGGTACTTCGCTAGCTCGAGATTTTGCGTACGGATGTCGGCCGCCACGAGCGCACGGACTCAGGCGCTGGCGGAGGTGGCGGAGCAGGCAGGGGCCCAGGAGCGGGCGGGACCATGACGGCCGGCAACGGCGGGACAAGTCAGGGCGGAGTCGCCGGCGGTGGGATGGGCGGAGGCGCCGGAGCGGAACCTGAACCCCAAGGTAGCGCTGGTGCGAGCGGCGGCGGCGCTGGTGTTTTCGCGGTCTCGAGTCCGATGCTGCAGCCCAATGCGATGTTTGCTGCAGCCAATACTTGTGCGGGAGCAAATCGCTCACCCCAGCTCGACTGGTCAGCGGGGCCGAGCGACACCCAAAGCTACGCCGTCGTGTTCACTGATCTAGCCAACGAGTTGGTCCATTGGGTCATCTGGGACATACCGGCAGAGGCCCGCAGCCTTCCTGCGATGCTAGACACGTCTGCAATGCCGGGCGCACCAGCGGGCGCTCGCCAAGTGGCGATCAACGGCAAAGGCTACACGGGTCCGTGCCCAAGCGGCGCGTTGCACACGTACCAGTTCGATCTGCACGCGCTCGACGCTCCGACGCTACCGGGGGTGACGGGCTCCTCGACCAGCTCGCAGGTCAAGGCCGCCGTCGTGTCGCATTCCATCGGGAGCGCTTCGCTTTCGGGGCAGTCGAACGCTCGCCGGCCGTGAGCGAGAGGTCATTCTAGCAACACAAATTCGAGGCCAAGCCGCGCGGTCCCCGTCATGAGCCAGGGCGACCCGAGCACGCTCTCGTTTGCGGGCACCAAGGTGTAACGGACACGCTGGGGGAAGTATGCCCCGGCGAGCGCCATTTCAAGGGCCAGTCGCCTCGAGAATTGGTAGCGCGCGCCCAGTATCAGCGCGGGCCCGACGCGTACCAGGTTCGAGCTATCACGGGCGCTCGCGCCCGGCTGGGCGTGCGACGCTCGGCGTCGCAGAAGCTCGAAAGCAGGCCCGCCCTCCACGGAAAGGCGCCAGGATCCGCGCATCGTCTCAACCCCCAGAGACAGCTCTGCTTGCGTGCGTTGCACCTCGAAACTTCCGTATTCGCTTTGGAAGCTTGCGGGCCAGCTGGGGGTGGCCGACAGTCGGAGCAGGAGCGAGGAAGGCAATCCGAGGCGCAGGCTCATGCAGAGCCCGAGCGTGAGTGGCGATCGCACCGCGAACGTCGAAAGCGCTGTCGCAACGCTTCCACCTAAGCGCGCGCGGCGAACGACGGGGGCATCGGTTCGTGTGTGGTCTTGTGCTCCCGGCGCAGGCACGCCCACAACTTCTGTTAGAGGTCGCGACGCGATCTCCAGTCCTTCGTCCAGCGCGCGAACCGCCGAGGACACGACGCTCGCGACACTTTCCAAAGCTGCCGAGTTTCCGGCGGCTTCGCCCGGTAAGTCGCGCACGATCGCGCGATTGCGGGCGGCGTCCACCAGATAGATGCGCCACGCGCCGGACACGCGCAACTCGAGTAGGGCGACGAGCAGGGCCCGAGGGTTGCGACGCGCACCAGCGATCCACACCCCAGCGGCCCCCCTAACCGCATACAGCCCAATGATGCGATCTGGTTGATGCCCGGCCAGCTCGCTCTCGATCAGGGATTGCAGGGCCGCCGCTTGCTCGTGGTCAAGGGGCCCGGCCCAGCCAATCACAACAGCATTCCTGGCCGATCCATGGGCGGGCGCAGACAATTGCGGCTGTGTCGCTTGGTTCGACTCAGCCGCGTCCGCGACGCTGAACCCCTGCCACACGACGGCTGCAAGCGTCACGGCGACGGCGACCAAACAGCGAGACAGCGGCATTGCCTGAAGCACCAACGCTTACAGGGTCTCGCCTCAAGCTCAAGGAATTTGGGACTCAGTCGCCGTGTATGACCGTACCGTGGCTGATGGAGTTGCCGACCGTGGGTAGCGTCTTCAACGGGGTCCAGGTCTTGAACAGATCCTTGCTATCGCTGTACACCTCGTGACCGGCCGAGCCTCCGTCGCAATAGAAGCGCCAGGTGCCGTCGCCGAGGTCCAGAAGTGAGGGCGCCTCGCGATGCGTGCCCCACTTCGCCCAATCGCCAATGCCGACGAAGGTCCAGGGGCCAT
>DATAKF010000436.1:0-28486 GCA_036261775.1 Polyangiaceae bacterium
TAATCGGCCGGAACGTGAAGCTGGCCGAGCAGCAGCTGGCGGAAAAGTCCGCCAAGGTGGAGCGCGTGCGCGAGATCGAAACCCAAGCCGCCGAGTTGGCCGAGAGCTTGGGCAAGGCTGCCTTCGAGCGTCGCCGGGAAGTCGTCAAGCTCGTGTTTCCCAAGGGGCAGGGGTGCGCCGTGGTTCTACACGGCACCGGGGATATTGAGGCTCGGGGAATCCTTCCCGTTGGCGTAGAAGGCGGCGTAGAGATGGACCTAAACGTGCTCGGCGGTAGGCGCGGCTAGCGTGTCGAATCTGCGGTGGCTCGCATGGGGATATTGTCGGAGAAAACGCCGTTGTGTTTGTCGTCACAACATCAAAAGCTTGTAGCGACAAACACAATCCGCGACCGCCCGCGGCTCATGTGTTTGTGGCTACACAAGCAGCAGGTTGTGACCGCCCGCGGCAGCCATTTCGAGGGCGCGCCGCGCCGTGGCCTGGCCGCGCACCTCCGAAAGGTCTCCCAAGTTCGCGCAGGTTTGGGGCACGAATTGCGTAGCTGGCGCGACTGGCAGCGGGCGACGACCGCGCAGGTGCTGCACGACTTGCTCGAGCGTGTCGGCGACCAGCACCTTCACGCCGCGCGCCAGACCGGCTTCCGCAGAATTGCTGCGCGGCACGATGGCGGTGCGGATGCCGCGCCGTTCGGCGCCTTCGAGCCGCGGCAAGACGCCGGTGACCGGACGCAAGGAGCCGTCGAGCGACAGCTCGCCGATCAGCAGCACGCCCTGGAGCGCCTCGGTGTCCAGCTGGTGCACGGCTCCCAGCACCGCGAGCGCGATGGCGACGTCCAGCGCGGCGCCGCTCTTTCGTAGATCGGCCGGGGCCAGGTTGACCGTGATGGCATACTCGTCGATGAGCACGCCGAGCTGCGCAAGCGCGCCCTGTACCCGCACCTTTGATTCGCGCACGGCGGCTTCAGCCAAGCCCACCATTTGGAACTGCGACGGACCGCGGGTGCACGACACCTCGACTCGGATGGGATGTGCTTCGAGTCCGATCAGTACCGAGGCCTGAGCGGTCGCGATGCCGGTGGGCGTACCCGCAATGGCTAGCGTGGCCGAGCTTGCTGCGTTCATGGCCGAAGCCATTGCGAGGGCCGTGCCGCCCAGAAATTGTGGGCTTTTTGACCCAGTGCCGGGTGGCCGCCGCTGACCGATTGGCGGCCAGGGCGACTCCGCCACGGAGGAAAAAGTATGGCGCGCCGGGATATGTGAAACCGGTTCGATTTGTTCGACGGATTGGTGCGAGCAGCAGCCACTGCTGAACGGCACTTTGGCGCTCGCACCTTCGACGAGCTCGCAGTGCTGTGCGCTCGTGCGCCTAGGCGTCCATGATGACTCAAGCTCCATGCTCGTTCGCCCTCCTCATCTCACTCGGTTGTTTGGCTTCGGCCTGCAGCAGCGACAGCACTCCCGACGATGACTCGAGCGTAGCCGGAGCGAGTGGCTCGACGAGCAGCGCCGGGACGCCACCGGGCGCTGGCGGCACGAGCTCGAGCGCCGGCGCAGCGACGGCAGGCACGCCAGCGGCCGGCGGGGTCGGCACGAGCGGTAGCGCGAGCGTTGCAGGCACCGGCCCCAGCGGCGGTGCGAGTACGGCAGGTGCAAACAGCGGTGGTGCAGCGCCGGCCGGCGGTAGCGCAGGCGCGTCAGGCGGCGCGGCTGCTGGCGGCGCTCCACCCAGCGGCGGCACCCTGGAAAACAGCGGCGCGCAGTGCGCGTCGACCGGCGCCGAGCTGAAGAAGAACAACAAATTGCCCGACCCTTTCGCGATGCACGCCGGCACGCGCATCAGCGCCAAGGCTGACTGGGCCTGTCGGCGTAACGAGATCAAGAAAGACATCGAGAAGTACGAAATCGGCCCAAAACCGGAACCGCCCAAGGTCGAAGCCACCTACGCGGACGGCAAGCTTCAGGTGAAGGTCACGACCAACGCTGGCTCCATCACGCTCAGCTCGACCGTCGCGGCGTCTGCCGGCGCAAGCTGCGTCGCGATTGGCATGAACGGCAACTCCAGCCTGATCAGCGGCTGCGTGCAGGTGCCGTTCATGCACGACCAGGTCGTGAAGTACGGCTCGGACAGCACGCAGGTTCAATCGGACCCCTTCTACAAGGTGTACCCGGAGCTGTGGGGCAAGGTCGGCAACTACGCGGCCTGGTCTTGGGGCATCAGCCGCATCATCGACGGCCTGGTGCAGGTCAAAGATCAGCTCAAGATCGATCCGACCAAGATTGGCGTGCACGGCTGCTCGTACGCAGGAAAAATGGCACTGTTCGCGGGCGCCTTCGACGAGCGCGTGGCGCTGACGATCGCGCAAGAGTCGGGTGGTGGCGGCATCACGTCGTGGCGTACTTCGCAAGATTTTGCGACTCGCACCGGCACCAACGTCGAGAAGATCGACAATACGAACTTTGGCTGGTTCTTGCCCAGTATGAAAAAGCTCGACCCGTATAGCTTGCCGCACGACCATCATGAGCTCATCGCCATGATCGCGCCGCGCGCCGTGGTGGCGATGGGCAATCAGGACTTCGAGTGGCTGGGTGACGAGTCGGGTTGGAAGTCGATCAACGCCGCCAAGGAAGTCTGGAAGGCCTTCGGCGTGCCCGACCGTATTGGCTTCGACTTCACCAGCAACCACGGCCATTGCCAGGCGCCTGCCAGCCAGGTTGCGAGCGCCAAGGCCTTCGTCGACAAATTCTTGAAGGGACAAGCGGCCGACACGAACATCGCGATCAAGCCGCAAGAGGGCAACTTTGACCTCGACTTTGCGAAGGTGATCGACTGGACGACGCCGACGTTGCAGTAGGCGTTCTGCCGGCTCTGTGCCTTCTGCCGGTCCTTACCGATCAATACGACGCTCGTCTGACTGTCGATTTTGCGCGGACGTTTCCGCGGCCGATGTCGCGGATTGTGTCGGCAGCGCCCTTGCCTTCGAACTTTCTTTTGTTCACACGCGCGGGTGATTGTCTGCCTGCGCTAGGTCGGGTGGGGTGACCACAAGCTGCGAATGTCCGCGAGTCGCTATCAACGCTTGGGGCTGGCCTGCACGGTGTTGTCAGCGGGGCTGCTCGCGTTGGCGTTCGCCGCGTGCGGTAGCCGTGGTGATTCCGCCGGCGTGACCAAAGAGGTTGCGCTGGGTGGCGCCGCGGCCGACGTGACAGGTTCTGCCGGCGTCGCGACGAGCGGTTCGACTAGCGGAGCGTCGCCATCGGGCGGCGCTGGTGGTGTTCGCGCTGAGGGCGGCGCTGCAGGCGAAGCGGTTGGAGGTGACGGCGGCGGCGAACAGGGCGTCGCTGGCACCTCACCGCTTGGCGGCCGGGGGCCCGTTTTCGGTCCGGGAACCGGCGGCGGCGGGCGCGGGAGCGCTGCAGCTGGCTCCTCAGGCAGCGGTCCCGGCACGGGTTTTCCCGGGAATGGTGGCCCTGGCAACGGTGGGCCCGGCAATGGCTTTCCGGGCAACGGCGATCCGGGTAACGAGGGTCCAGGTAATGGCGGACCAGGCGACGGTGGACCCGGTAACGGCGGACCAGGCAACGGCGGACCAGGCAACGGTGGACCCGGTAACGGCGGACCCGGTAACGGCGGTCCCGGCAACGGCGGACCCGGTAACGGCGGTCCCGGCAACGGCGGTCCCGGCAACGGTGGACCCGGCAACGGCGGTCCCGGCAACGGTGGACCCGGCAATGGCGGACCCGGCAACGGCGGTCCCGGCAACGGTGGACCAGGCAACGGCGGACCAGGCAACGGAAACGGAGACGGAGACGGTGGACCTTTCGACTGAGGAAGCGTTCTTCGAGCGCTCCATCGGATTGAGCGATCCGCCCGTCTCCTTCGACATCGAACCAGACGATGCTCCGCTCGACTTCGAAAGCCGTGAAGAGCGTCGTGCTTATTTCAAGCGCGTCGTCGGCGGCATCATCGCTACGTTGGGCGTTGGCTCACTGCTCGCGTTGACGCGTCCTGGACCGCGTCCGCCGGAGCCGCTGCCCGCGGCTGCCAATCCCGAGCAGCCGTCTCAGACGCTCGAGTTCGAACCGATCGTGGAAGTGGCCGCTGCCGAGGTCCCCTCGGCCAGTGTCGCCGTCGAGCCTGCGCCGTCCGCTGCGCCAAGCGCATCCGTGCGCAGCGTGCGACGCGCGCCGCCGCCTGCCATCAAGTCTCCGCCTGTCGTTCCCAGCGTGAATCGCTCGCCGCCAACAGCCCGCTTCGCGGACTGACTCGCACGGCGTGGCGGTCTCACTTCGTTTGACCGTCATGATCAAATCTTCATCGCTACTCGTTTGTTCGCTGTTCTTCTTTTCACAGGCAATTCAGGCGGCAGAGCCTGACGCGCGCCTTGCGTCCTTGCGGCGCGGCAGCACGCTGGAGGGCGCGACCGGCCTCTTACGCCTGAAATCGGCTGATTCGAGCGCTGTCGGCACCTTCCGTCTGGCGATTGGCGGCAGCTTCTATAGCGGTAGCAACTTCTTGTGCCCGCCGTGCGAGAACCCGCAGGGCGACGTCTCGAAGCGCGCGGATGACGCCAGCTTCTTTGCGACCCGCGCGCAGTTGACGTTGACACCGCTGCCGTTCCTGGAAGCGTTTGCTGGTCTGCGCTACCAGACGACCTCGAACAATCAACCCAGCTCGCGCGTGATCCCGATAGCTGGCGATACGATGTTGGGCGCCAAAGCCTTTCTGCCCGCAAAGGACGGGCGCATCTTCGTGTTTGGCGGGGGCGCAGCGCTCGGCTTGCTCACGCCCTCGGACGATGTGGGCGTGGCTGCGGCCAACGTGGACCTGCACCTCGAAGCCACGCTGGACCTGACGCGGCTGGCAGCAAAATCGCGTGTCCCGCTGCGGTTGCACGCCGCCGTGGGCTACTTGTTCGACAACTCGGGAAGCATTGCCGACAGCATCGAGGCCAAGCGCGCCAGCGTACTCGGCTCGGCGCAAGCGCTGACGCGCGTGGAGCGCTTTGGCTACGGCGTGAGTCGCGTCGATTCCTTCAAGTGGGGTGTCGGCGTCGAGGGCGCCTTCGACTTCGTGCGGCCGTTCTTGGAGTGGACCATGGACGTGCCAGCGAATCGTCAGGGCTACGTTTGCAACCTCACGAGCCGGACCGCAGGAGACGGCTGTTTGTCCCAAGATGCCGGCTTTTCCAGCACACCCTCGCGCCTGACGCTCGGTGCGCGGGCCTATCCGTGGTTTGCGGCTTGGGCTCAGGGGCTGCAAGTTCTAGCCGCAGTCGACATCGGCACCGGCGCGACCGAAAGCTTCATCGAAGAAGTGGCGCCCGAAGCGCCGTACACGGTGCATTTGGGTTTGGGCTACGCCTTCGATACCCAGCCGCGGGTGAAGCACGTCGTCAGGACCAAGCTGGTGCCCGGTCCAGTCGTTGCGCAGCTACCGCCGAAGCTGTTCATCGTCTCGGGCAACGTGATCGACGCGCAGACCTCGCAGCCTATCGCCGAAGCCGGCGTGTTCTTCGAGGGCTCGGACCGCAATGCGGTGCTGACGTCGGGCGACGGAAGCTTCGGCACCGCGCCGGTGCCGCCCGGGGACTACCGGTTCTTGGTGAAGAAGACCGACTACCTGGATGGCCATTGCCAGGCCATGGTGATCGATCAACCGATCGCGCAGGTGCGTTGCGAGCTCACGGCGTTGCCGCAGACGGCCACGGTAACGGGCACGGTGCGCAACGGCGTTTCGACCGAGTTCGTCGGCAACGCGACCGTGACCGCTCAAGACGCGCGCGGTCGCGACATTGCGGTTCAGACCGACGCCGAAGGGCGCTTCCGTTTCGAAAACGTTCCCGCCGGCAAGCTGCGCTTGGCCGTGACGGCCGAGCAGTACCTACCCAGCGTGAACGAGCTGGAGCTCAAGGCGCGCGTGCCGTCCAACGTTCAGCTCTTTCTCAACAAACGCCCGGCCCGGGCCAACGTGGTCTTGACCAAGACCGAGCTCAAGCTCAAGCGTCAGGTGCATTTTCTATTCGACTCGTCGGAGATTCAGCCGGACTCGCAAGCCATCCTGGAAGAGCTCGCCGAGGCGCTGCGCAGCCATGCCGAAATCCGCTCAGTCGAGATTCAAGGTCACACGGACGACGTCGGGACTCCCGAGCACAACCTGCGCCTCAGCGAAGCGCGCGCGACCGCGGTGCGCGATGCCTTGGTGGTGCTGGGAGTCGAGAGCAGCCGGCTTTCGGCGCGCGGCTACGGCAAGGAAAAGCCGCTGATCCGCGGCACCAGCGCGGAGGCTCGCGCCAAGAATCGCCGGGTGCAGCTGATGATCCAGAACCCATAGCCTGCGCTGTTACGCGCGTAGGGCTAGCTGGCCACAAACCTTGTCGCGATATTTCGGGGACGGCGGGCGCCTCAGGCGCCCTGATCACCGCGTGCCTTCTCACGCTGGTCCTGCACTTTCGAACGACAATCCCGGTGGGCTGCCGGCACTGACGAGGAGCACGGCATTTTTGTTGGTTGAGCGATGTCGCACCTGTTCGGCCCCAGCCTGATGCTCACAATGTGCGCCGCGCTGGCTTGCGCGACGCCGACGGAAACGCTTGTCGCTCGCGAACGCGCCGAGCCGCCACCCGCCGTGCCGACGACCGCGGCCGCGCGCGGCCGGGTGCAGGTGGTCGACGGGCAGCTGCTCAGCGACATCAGTACGCCGCTGCGTGGCCTCACCCTGCCAGTCGACACGAAGTGGATGCTGGACGACTTCCACCTGATGACGACCATCGCCGAGACGACGGGCCTCAACACGGTGCACGTCTTCTTGGAGAATCAGGACATCGAGACCGGGTCGAAGCTGGCCGAAGCCGACAGGTTGGTGGCTTTGACCGCGTCAGCAGGCCTCTACATGGTCTTGAGTTATGGTGGTGGGGCTAAACCCGGAGAATTCAAGCTGGAGAAGCTGCGCGCTTTCTGGACCACCTACGCCGTCCGCTACGCCAGCAGCACGCATGTGCTCTACGAGATCCAGAACTTTCCCGAAGAAACCTGCGACGATTGGGTGCAGCCGCCAACCATCGCCATGGAGCGGGAGCTGTATCAGCTGATCCGCGGCTACGCTCCTGACACCCACCTGATGATGTTCAGCACGGGCGCGGTGCCGCGGGGGCCCGTGGTCGAGCAGGCCATCGACGCCGTTAGCGACGTGGTCGACTTTGGCAATGCCTCTTTTGCCATGCACACAGACGTCGTGTGTACGCCGGTGCCCGAGATTGGCAGCGTTGTCGAAGCGGCCCGCGCCAAGCATGTGCCCGTGCTGATCTCGGCCTTGCCGCCCAGAGGCTGGCCGGCGGTCGTTCAGGTCGCAGAAACAGCCGGCGTCGGTTGGTTTCACCACAATTGGCTGGCCTTCGAGCCAAGCCTAGACACGCTGTTTACCGCCATGCGGGGAACAGCGCTCGGCTGGTGTCCCGACCAGGGCAGCTACCCGGGAATGCCAGGCGGCTGCCCGTAGCTCATGGCCGGTCGCGCCGTTTCGCTCATCCTGCTCACCCTCGTTGGCGCGAGCGCGCTCCTGTGCTCGCGTCACGCGGCCGCGCAAAACACGCCGCGCGTACACCTGTCGTGGGTGCGCGACGCCGCGGCGGCGGAAGCGTGCCCCGACGTCGCGCAAATGCAGCATGACGTTGCCGGACGACTCGGTTACTCGCCGTTCGTTTCCGGTGATCGCGACAGCGCGTCCATCGAAGTGCTGGTCACGCGCAGCAAGTCGGCTTGGCAGGCTGTCGTGGTGATGCGCGGTGCCGACGGCGCGCTGCGCGGCAATCGCCGCGTGGACAGCGCGGCGCCGGAGTGCGGGTCCCTGGCCGCCGCTGCCGGCTTGGCCATCGCGCTCATGATCGATCCCGAGGTGATCATCCGTCCGCCGCCGGTCAAAACGGCGCCCAAACCTGCACCCGCCGAGAAAGAGCCGTTGCGGCCTGTCGCTGCGCCCGCGCCGCGTCCTGGACCGCGTGGTGCGCTCGCGCTTGGCGCCCAAGGGGCGCTCGGTGTCTTGCCGAGCCCGACGCTCGGACCCTTGCTGCGCGGTGAGCTCGAGCTGCGCAGGGGGGTGGCGCTGGTGGTGGCGGCGCAGTTCTTCCCCGAGCAAAACGTGGTGCACGCTGGCGCCGAGGCTTGGCTGGGGCTTTCTCTGGCGAGCGTGGGGCCGTGCTACCGCATCGAGCTGGGTAAGCATTGGGCGGTGGCCAGCTGCGGCTCGTTCTTGGCCGGTTCACTGCACCTTGGAGTTGCGTCCCCCGAGGTCGTGGACGCAGGGCCGAGGCCCTGGTTCGCCCTGTCGTGTGGTTTGCGCGTGAGCCTGCGGGCGGGCACCTTCGAGCTCACGCTCGGAGGAGATGGGCTCGCACATTTGGCGCGTCACAATTACAGCGTATCGCGCCAGAACCCGCCGCGCAGCGAGTCGCTCTTTACAGAGCCGGCCGCAGGCGCGCTAGGCTCGCTGGCGACGGGGGTGCGGTTTTGAGCTCCTCTAGCGGCGCTGCACCAGCGACGGAGAATTTTGCGAAGGGTTCAGCCCCAGACGACAAATCTAGTCTGGACGCTGCGCAGTCGAATCCACCGAGTCTGGAAGCGATCTATGCAGAGCGCGCCAAGTTCGTCTGGCTCACGCTGCAACGGCTCGGCGTGCGCCGTGCTGATTTGGACGACGTTTGCCAGGACGTATTCGTTACCCTTCAACGTAAGCTGCCCGAGTTCGATCAGCGCTCCAGAATCCAGCCATGGCTCTTCGCGATCTGCGCCCACACTGCCTCGAACTACCGCCGCTTGGCGCGGTTTCGGCTCGAGGTAACGACGGGTCGCATGAGCGCGGACGACGAGTTGAATCCGGCCGCGCCCGCGTGGCGCAGGCCCGATCAAGAAGCTTCGGATCGCGAGCAGCTGTCGCGCGCGGAGGCCGTGCTTAACCGCATGAGCCCGCTCAAACGCACGGTTTTCGTGATGTTCGAGCTCGAAGGCCTGTCGTGTCAGGACATCGCCGACGAGCTGGGGCTGCCGGTTGGCACGGTGTATTCGCGGCTGCACTCGGCGCGTAAATTGTTCCTGGCGTACGCCGCCAAGGAGGGCGGCAAATGAGCGATCCCAAGCGCCTGCTCGACGACTTGGACGCAGGTTCCGACGCCGGCTCGCTCTTGCGGGCGATGCGCGCTCCCGAAGCTCCTTCGCCCGAGAAGCAGACTGAGCTCGTGCAGCGTATGCTGACGCTGAGCGTCGCCCCGGTGGCGGCTGGCATTGGCGCGAAGTCTTGGTTCGGCGCGGGCGCCGCGTTGGTGACCGTCGGCGCTGCGGCCACCTTCTTCTTGTGGCCCGCCGCCGAGTCCGCCCCTCGGGTGCGGCCGCCGTTGGCTCCCGTGGTTGCGTCTGCGCCGCAGGTCACGCCGCCGGAGCCACCGCCTCAGCGGCCGGCAATTCCGGCTGCGCCCGAGCCTTCGCCTCCCGGCACTCCGCCCGCCTCCGCCGTTTCGGGCAAGCCCAGCGCCCGCGACACCTTGGCCGAAGAAGAAGCTTTGCTGGAGCAGGCTCGCCGCGCTCTGGGCTCGTCGCCGCGTGCGGCGCTCGGCCTGCTTCGCCAGCACCAGCAACGCTTCCCGGGCGGGCAGCTGACGGCCGAGCGCATGTTTCTGAGCGTCGACGCGCTGCGCCGCGCCGGTGACAGCGCCGGCGCCGAGCGCCAGGCCCAGGCTTTGCTCAAGCGCTTTCCAAGCAGCGTGTACGCGGGCCAGCTACGTCGCCAAGCGGCGCCGTAGAAACTTGCAAAAAAAATCGAAGGTGCCGCGCTTTCGGCACAACTGAAGGCAGCCCTTGCTGGTACCGGTCCCATGGACTTCGACATCATCTATCGCGCGTGGTTTGGTCAGGTGCTGCGCTGGGTCAGACGCCTCGGGGGTCCAACCAGTGAGCACGAGGACCTAGCGCAAGACGTGTTCGTGATCGCCAAGCGTCGCCTCGAAGCGTTCGATGGCGAAAACCTGGGAGGCTGGTTGTATCGAATCACGCGCAACCGCGTGCGCGACTACCGTCGTCTCAAGTGGTGCCAAATCGTCAATTCCGGCGTGACCGAGTCGGTCGACGCGATCCTGGAGCATCGCGCGGGTCCCTTGGAAACGCTGGAAACCAAGCGAGACGGCGTCACTTTGGAGCTGCAGCTACTGCGCTTGCGCGACGCCGAGCGCGTGGCGCTGCTCTTGCTCGAGCTCGATGGCCACAGCGGTGAAGAGATCGCCGAGATACTCGGTGTGCCGCTGAATACGGTGTGGTCGCGCATTCGCCGCGCGCGTCTGAAGCTCGCCGCGTCGGGCGCCAAGCTCGAAGCGCAATTGCCACGACGCGCCGCGGTGCGGGCCCAGCCGCGGCTGAGCGCGTAGGGTGCGGCTGGGCGTCCAACCGGACCTGTAGCGCGTTTGCTTCACGGCGCGCGCTTCACGTCGACGACGTCGAACTGCACGAACTCGCCGATGTAGGGGCTCGACGTGAGCGTGACGCCGTCGATCACCTTGTTGTGGTTGTAGCATTGGTGCTCGTCGGAGCCGACGATGTAGAAGTCGAGCGTGGCCTGGCCCTTCAGAGCCAGCGTGACCGTGTAGTCTTGCTCGTACACGGCGTGCGGCGGGCGATCGCCGTCTTTCTGCGCGGTGTAGTTCAGGTAGAAGTGCTGCTTGGGCGCCGACACCGTCATGGCGAACATGTTGAAGCCGTTGAAGCAGCCGTCTTTCGGAGCAACCTCGCTCGGCAACTGGAACGGCAACTCCGATGCCTTGTTCTTGCAGGCAGAGCTGAAGCCACCCACCGTGGGAATGCCGCCCGTGTAGAAGGTCTTGCTGACCGGATCGAGCGTGCCGCCCTCGTACCAGTAGCCCTCCATGATGCCGCGCACGCGCAGGGTGACGTTGTAGGTGACGTTCGGATCCCCCGCGACCTGCCGCGAAATGTGCTGGTTTTTGACGGAGTTGAGCTGCGGGCACACGGCTCCTGGCGAGGCTTCGACCTTGTAGCTCGTGAGATCGCACGGATCGAGCAGCTGGTAGCCGTGGAGCGCCGCAAATGCTGCCTTGTCGTCGGCGGGGCTGCCCCCAGCGCCCGCAGCACCGCTGGCGCCGCCTGTACCCGCACCTGCGCCGCCCGCTCCCGCCAGCGTGGTCGCCGAGCCTGCTGCGCCGGCTTGGCTCGCTGCTCCGCCCTGGGATATCGGTTCCTGACCACCGGTGTTCGTCGCGCCGGCTACGGAGCTGCCCGCAACACCGCTCGCGCCTGCAGCAGTCGCGCCTGCGCCACCTCCAGCTGAGCCTGATTGGCCTGCTGTCGCGGCTGGCAGCACCGGCGAGGCGCCGTCGCTGCAGGCGCTTGCTGCCACCAGCATGGCTGCAAGCGCTGCGGAACTACTACCCGAAAGCCAGACGCACTTGGAGCTGCTCATGTTCGCAGCGTGTTTGTGCCGAGGCCGCCCTCCCTTGGCACTTTCCCGCGCACAAAGCGCCTATAGCCAACCGAACGCGACGAAGGCGGCCACGCCGAGCAAAACGGCCGAGGCCGACCACAGCACCACGACGTTCAGGTGAGCCCGCAGCCACTGCCTACGAAAGCGTCCGCCGCTGAGCGGCTGCACCATGGAGATGCGGTCCTGACATGCCTCTTCCGGCGGAGCCGAGGGAGCGCCGGAGGTGATCAGTTTCAGGTGAGCGCGGGCTTGCATGGCGGGTCGGTGGGCGGGGTGGGCCAGGGCCGGGGTGTGCCAGGGGCCTTGATGGGGAAACGGCCGCCCTTCGGGGTTGGTAAGTGGGCCAGACGCTGCCTCAGCAGAGCGGGCTCATCGTTACAGTCACGCAACGGACGGATTTCCGGCCGAAAAATCGTCGGGCGCCGGGAGGCGGGGAAATGCGTTTGCCGCAGGCGCCACTTTGATGAACAAGGGCGCGTGCTTTTGGAGTCCGCTCGCGCTGCCATCGCCGACTACCGGCCTGTCGATCCTCGTGAGCGCGGCTATCAGGAGCGAATGCTGGAGCTGCTAGGGCTCAGCGCTCCCACTTCGCGCCACCACTTCGTGCCCGGTCACCTGACTGCCAGCGCTTTCGTGCTTTCGCCCAAGCGCGATGCGGTGCTGCTCATCTTGCACAAGAAGCTGAGGCTGTGGCTCCAGCCAGGTGGGCACATCGAAGCGAGCGACCAATCGTTGGCGGCGGCAGCGAGGCGTGAGGTCGCCGAAGAGGTGGGCCTCAGGTTGCCGCCCGAGGCCGCAGGCGCGGTGTTCGACTTGGACATTCACCTGATTCCTGCGCGGAAGGACGAGCCCGCGCACGAACACTTCGATGTGCGCTTTTGTTTTCAGGCGCCCACGCTCGACTTCGCCACCAACGACGAGGTCGTCGAAGCTCGTTGGGCGCCGCTCGACCAAATCGATCAGCTGACCACCGATGAGTCGGTGCTGCGCGTCGCGCGCAAGCTCGCGGCCCCGAATCAAGGCTAGACGCCGGCTGCGCGATGACGGAAACCAATCGGCGCTTGCAGCCTCGTTACTTTGCCACTGCCGCCAAGGGCACTGAGCCGCTCCTGCGCGATGAGCTCAACGAGCTGGGGCTGCCACGCGTGCGCGCCGATCGGGGCGGCGTTCATTTTGGTGCCGAGCCGCGCGACGCTTACCGCGCGTGTTTGTGGTCGCGCATCGCTCAGCGTGTGCTCGAGTCGGTGGCCGAGTTCGACAGCCCGAACGAAGACGCGCTGTACGAGGGCGTCCACGCCGTGGATTGGCGCCGCGTGCTCGACGCCGAGCGCACGCTGGCAGTGCGCGCCGCATGTCGCTCCAGCCGCCTGACGCACACGCAGTACATTTCGCAGCGCACCAAGGACGCCGTCGTCGATCAGCTGCGCGAGCAGCTGGGCGCGCGCCCCAACGTGGATCGGCGCACTCCAGACGTGCAGCTGTTCGTGCATTTGGTGAAGGACCGCGCCACCGTTTACCTCGACTATTCGGGGGATTCGCTGCACGAGCACGGCTTTCGCAAGCAGCAAGGCGCAGCTCCCATCAAAGAGACGCTGGCCGCTGCGCTGGTGCGCTACTCCGGCTGGGATCGCAAATCTCCGCTCGTCGATCCGATGTGTGGCTCGGGCACGCTCCTGCTCGAGGCGGGGCTGTGGGCGGCCGAGCGCGCGCCCGGCTTGGCTCGGCCGAGCTTCGGCTTCGAGCGCTGGGCGGATTTCGACGCCAGCGCCGAGCAGCTGATGAGCGAGCTGCGCGAAGAGGCCCGCAGTCGCGCCAAGCCGCTGGAGTTTTCGCTGCTCGGCTCCGATACCGACCCAGTGGCGTTGGAGGCGGCGCGCGCCAACGCGGAAGAAGCTGGGCTGCGCGTGAATTTGCGGCTCGCGTCGCTTGCCAGCACCGTGCCGAGCGCGGAGCACGGTGGCCTGCTGGTGAATCCGCCTTACGGCGAGCGCTTGAGCCGCACCGCGACCATGAACGCGGACTTGGCCGCGACGCTGCGCCGCTTCGAAGGCTACCAGCGCGGCTTGATTGTGCCGCGCAACTTCGACCTGCCGCTGAGAGCCGACAAGTTCTTGCTCGTGTTCAACGGCGCCATCGAGTGCGAGCTGCGGCGCTACGACGCAATCAAGCCGTGACGCGCGGGCGCTGCGGTGCCGAAGCGTCGGCGTTGCCGTGACGGCTCGTGACGTAGCGTGCCACCAGCTCGGCTCGTGACGTATCGGCCGCGCGCAGGGCGGCAAAACGGGCCGAGAGCAGCCGCCCTTCGGCCGCCAGCGCTTCGGGGCTGGCCCGGCGCGAGATTTGGCCGTTGTCGCGGACGATCAAGTTGCGATCGGCGAAGGCGCTGAGTACGCGCTCGGCGCTGCGGCGGCTGGTGCCGGCGCGGAGCGCCAGCGTGTCGGCGTAGGCGGGCTTGTCTTCTGGAACTTGGGCCAGCACCTGGGCCATGGCTTCGATGGCGGCGGGCTTGATGCGCTGCTGAGCGAGTAGCGCCTGCACCAGGGCGGCGTCGCTCGAATCAGCCAGCACTAGCGAGTGAGCGCCTTCGGGCAGCCAGGCCAGGTCTTCGAACTGTTGCTCGGGCGACAGCGGCGCCTGGTAGTGGAGCACGAACTTCAAGTCGGAGCGGGGGGCGAAGCTGGTCAAGCCTTGGCTAGCCTCGGGGCAACCGGCCAGACCAGAGGCGTTGGCGTGCGGGCTTTGCGTCACCAGCACGAGGCGCTCGGCCGGCGCGGCAAAGCGCGCGAGGGCGGCGCTGCGCTCGGCAGGGGCCATGCCGGCGTGGGCGCGCACGCTGGGCACGCCGCGCGCGCTCAGCTCGGCGAACACGCTGTCGGCCTCTTGGGAGGTGGCGGTGAGCACGATACCGGGCGCGCCCTGGCTCAAGACAAGGCTAAAAAGCGCGGCTTTTCGCTCGGAAGAGCGCACGACCTGCGCGGAGCGAGCCAGCTCTTGCTCGTCCCCCCGTACGACGGAGTCGGGGGTCGCGCCAATGGCTTCCATGACCTGGCCCACCACCCGGACCGAGGTGCTGGTGCAGCTGGCCAGCACGGGCGCCGCGAAAGCGCCGAGCGCTTCGCGCAGGCTCAGGTAGGCGGGTGAAAGCTCGTGGGCGTGCTCCGAGCAAGCGTGCGCGGCCGCGACGCCGACCAGCGAAAGCGGCGCTTTGGCCAATGCCTGGCGAAGCGAAGCGTCGAAGAGGCGCGCGGGCTCCACCACGATCAGCAGTTGACCGCCGCGCCGCAGGCGCTTGCTGTTGGCCGCCGCCTCGTTGGGCGTGACGAACGCGCCGAACGCGATCACCTCGAGCCCGTAGCGCGACGTTTGCTCGGCCAGCTCGGCCGCGAGCGGCGAGGCGACCAGCACGGGGCTTTGGACGAGGCTGGCGGCCGCGGCAAACAGCGCCGCGTCGCGTGCGCGCGGCGACGACTCGATGAGGGTGGGCGTGCCGTGGAGCGCGAGCTTGACGGCGCGCTGCTCGGCGTCGCTCAAACGGGCGAAGAGCGGCGACGACAAGGCAGGCTTGGAGGGCTTCAGAAGGCTGACTGCGGGTAACTTGGCTGGCGCCACAGGCTTGGCGACTGCTGCAGGTTTGACGGCTGGCGCGGGCTTGGCAACGCGTGCAGGTTTGACCGGCTTGACGACTGCAGCAGGCTTGGTCTGCTTGGCTGTGAGCTTGGACTTGCTGGCTTTGACCGGCCTGGCCTGCCGCGGGGCGGGCTTGCCCTTCTTGGGCGCCGGTGCTGAACGGACGGGAGCCTTGGAGGGCTTGGGAGCCTTCTTGAGAGCCTGGCTCGCGCGCTTGGCGGGCCGAGCTTTGGCCGCGGAACTCCGCGATGCCTTTGAGGATTTTGCCATTGTCCAACGGGGGCGCGAGCCGAAGGGGCCGCACACGCCCTCCGGTCGTTAGCACCTCTTTGAACAAAAGAACAGTGGACTCAAGAGCAGTAGTAGCTTGCAAGCAGCTGACCTGGATGCCGCCATGAGCGTGCTGTTCGACTTCTTTCCCGCGCTGCGCGGTTGCGTGCCCTGGGTACCCTTGGGCGTGTTGCCCACGCGCGTCGACGACGGCGCGCCGGTGTTGGCCAGCGCCGCACTGAGGGGCGAGCTTTGGCTCAAGCGCGATGATTTGTCGTCGCCCGTTTACGGCGGTAGCAAGCTGCGCCTGCTCGAGCACCTGTTCGGTGAAGCGCAGCTGCACGGCTACCAAAGCGTGTACTCGTCCGGCGCGGTTGGCTCGAATTTCGCGGTCGCCACCGCGCTCCACGCCCGGCGCGTTGGCCTCGAGCCGGGCGCCATCTGCTTTCCCGAGCCGGTCACACCCGAGGGCGCCGAGAGCCACCGCGTCGTCGTGGAACGCGCGCGCGTCGTCGAGATCGCGCACTGGTCACTCCTGCCGCTGGCCGCTGAGCGCACGCGCCGCCAAGCCGAGCACGAAGGGCAGCGCGCGCTGGTCTTGTCTCAGGTCTCGCTGAGCCCCGAGAGCCTGTTCGGCTACCTGGCGGCAGGGCTCGAGCTGCACCGCCAAGTGGCGGCGAGCGAGTGCCCGGCGCCTGCGCGCCTGGTGCTGCCGATCGGTTCGGCGGCCACCAGTGCAGGAATCTTGGCGGGGCTGTCGTTAGGCAAAAAAATCGGTGTGAGCCGCGCGGCGCCTGCGCTGGAGGCGGTGCGCATCGCTCCGTGGCCGTTGTCGCGCCGGGGTCGCGTGAGGTCGTTGGCGCTCAAGATGCTGGCTCGCCTCGCGCAGTTGACGGGTGACGCCGAGCACGCGCTCGGCCCGCGTGAGCTGTTGCCGTGCACGGTCGTGACCGACCAGCTGGGCGCAGGCTACCCGCACCCCACACCCGCCGGCAGCGCCGCGCGCGCGCTGTTCGAGGCGGCGGGCTTTCCGATCTTGGACGGCACTTACTCCGCGAAAGCGGCCGCCCATTTGCTGGCTAGCCTGACCCAAGCGCCTGGCCCTGTGCTGTTTTGGTGCACCAAGTCGAGCGCCGCGCTGCCCCAGGCGGCAGCGGCTGCGCGCTAGCCTTTGGCCATCATGACGCCGGACAGCGTCTGCATCAGCGCGCGGTCCACGCGCTGGTAGTAGCCGCGCAAGGCCACGATGGCCGCTTCTTGCTCCCCGCGCTCGATGGCGCTGGCGACGTCGCGCAGGTGCTGCGGAAAGCTCGGCTCCAGCACCCACAGGGCGGGGAAGCGATCGAGCAGCTCGCGGTAGGCGTCCAAGAACGGGTTGGCGATCCAGCGCACGGCCACCGAATGACCAGCTTCGATCAGCGCGTCGAGCCAGCGCTGGAAGCCGTGAGCGATCACGACAGGGTCGCGACGCTCGAACGCTGCGATGAGCAAGTCGGTGATGTCGCGGATGCGCGCCACGTCTT
This sequence comes from Polyangiaceae bacterium, assembly GCA_036261775.1. Taxonomy (GTDB): domain Bacteria; phylum Myxococcota_A; class Polyangia; order Polyangiales; family Polyangiaceae; genus PMG-095. Next base: position 16,896 of record DATAKF010000436.1, read on the forward strand.
GCGGCGCCGCGCGCTCGGCGGCGAGCTTGGTCGCGTACTCGAGCACCAAGAGCCGCGCGGGCAAGATGTCTTCGAGCAGGTGCGCGATTTCACCCAGGTCTTTCGAGTTCTCCAGGAACGGCGGCAGGAGCTCCAAGGTGCCAGTCTGGCGAAAGTCCGAGACCGTGACGCCTTGACCGTGTCGTACCGTCACGAGCCGGGCGTGCTCTAGCCGCCGCACCGCCTCGCGCAGCGTGTTGCGATTGGTCTGGTATTTCTGCGCCAGCTCGCGTTCGCCGGGCAGGCGCTCGCCGGCTGCGAATTCCCCGCTCAGGATGGCGCGTCGCAAGTCTTGGAACACCGTAGCGGCGATGTTGCCGGCGGCGGGGGCGCGCTCGTTCATGGGCAGGGCGAGCCTACTGTGCCCGGCCGAAGTTCGCGAGTCGAGCCCGGAGCATGGCCAAAACCTCGGGCGCCTCGGCGGTGACGTGCGGGCGCGTCGCGGTGACCCAGCTGCCGAGCAGGGCTTGCCCTGCATCATCCGTGGCCAGGCGTGGACGTCCAGCCAGCGAGCGCCGGATCCGCTCCGCGACCAGCTCCGCCGGCGGCTCGACGTAGCTGGCGGTGCGCGCCAGGAGCGCTTCCAACAACCCGGCCAGGCGCTGGGCGTCGAGCGGGCTCACGAACTCGAGCCGATCGTCTAGCCGCACTTGGAGCGCGCTGACGTAGGCGTCGCGCGCTGCGGCGTCGCTCGCCATCACTTCGTCGAGCAGCATCTCGATGCCCATGTGTGCGACCGCGCGCGCTGGCCCGCGCGGCATGTCTCGCTCCGAGAGCCAACTGAAGGCTTGGCGCGAGAGCCGCTGAAATCCTGGCAGCTCGTGAAAGACTTCGTCGGTGCCGTGGTGGAAGGCGACGCCCCTGGCCAGCGCCTGGTCGTGAACTGTCGGGCGCCCCAAGCGCAGCATGCCGATGAAGTCGGGCAGCATCGCGCCCAGGCACAGCGCAGGCAGCGCTGGGACCTCGGCAGGCTCGCGCTCCGAGAAGTGGCTAGCAGCCAACGCCGCATGGCCGAAGAAGTTCATCGAGGATGGCTTGCGCGGGAAGGACGGGGCGTCGCGCCGGCCGGTATCCTGTCACGCGCGCCGTGCACGCGAAAGGCCGCTCGCAATGGGATGCCTGGCGGTGCTACATCGTCCGGTATGCCCAGTTTTTCGGCTGAGCTCGTCCGGCGTGCGCCGCTCTCACCGCGGGTGGAATCGCTGAGTTTTCTCGCGTCCGAGCCGTTCCCACGGGCCGCGGGGCAGTACGTGCTGTTGACGCTGGACGAAGGCAGCACACACGCCTTTTCGGTCGCCTCGCCGTTCGACGCGAACGCCCCCGCGCTCTTCGAGATCGCGGTGGCCCGCGGTACTACGGCCGAAAGCTTGCTCGAGCTCGAGCCGGGCAATCAGGTCATGGTCACGGGCCCCAGCGGCTCGCTGGTCTGGAGGGCAGACGCGCCTTCGCTGCTGATCGCCACCGGCACGGGGCTTTCTCCGCTGCGCGCGCTGGTGCACGAGCAGCTCGCGCGCGGCGTGCAAGCTCCCATCACCTTGCTGTTCGGTTGCCGTGAAGCCTCCGAAGAGCTGTGGGGAGACGAGCTGTCGCGCCTCGCGGCAGCGCATCCCAGCTTCCGCTACCTGGCGACGCACTCGCAGCCGCTGGCAGGCCACACCGGCCGCAGCGGCCGTGTTCAAGCGCACTTGCCGACGCTGGTGCGCGGTTTGGGACCGGAGCTACGCGCCTACCTGTGCGGCCACACGCCGATGGTCAACGACTGCACGACGCTCTTGCTCGAGTCTGGCGTCCTGCCAGAGCACGTCTACGGCGAAAGCTACTGAGCGTTGGCTCGTTTAGCTGCAGCTCTCAGCTGGCGCGGCGCAGCGAAGGAACGCTGGAGCGTCGGCTGGAGGGCGGCGTCGGCATCGGGCGAATCACCGGCATGCCTTGTTCTTCGCAGTCGTTGGCGAGCAGCGACGTGATGGGCAAGGTTTCTACGATGCCCAGGCGCTCTGCCAACATCAGCGCCGCGACTTGCAGCTCGCGCAGCGTCGGCGTCTCGCCTACGCCGCCTTGGACGCGACAACGCGCGCTCGCCAAGCGGTAGGCGGCGCGCGCAAAGCCGCCCGCTTGCGCGACCAGCACTTGATACGCATCGGGTTCTTCGGCGAGCCAGCGCAGCCATTCGCTTGGACGTTCGTGCTCGAGGCGCCAGGGGGACATGCCTGACCCACTCAGCAAGCCGCGTGCCGAGTCGGCGAACGCACGCTGGGCTTGGGTGGTTCAATCGTTTCGCTCACTTGACGGGTGGGTCTTTTTCGATGCTGGGTCGAGCTCGCCCCGGTTTCCCGTGACCCTGGCGCGAAGATCAGGGGGAGCGTCAAAATCTTGTCGCGTCCTCGCGCGCGGCTCGCGAGCCGTTGTAAGAGCCGAGCATGGCTAGCGCGGAAGAGGTGATTGAACGACTGGGGCTTTTGGCTCATCCCGAAGGCGGCTTCTACGCCGAGACGTTTCGGGCCAAAGCCTTGCCGTTCGAGCTGCCCGCTCGAGGACAGCGCAGCGCTTCGACGGCGATCTATTTCCTGCTGCGGGCCCAGGATTTTTCGGCGCTGCACGTGGTCAAATCAGACGAGGTCTGGCACCACTACCTGGGCGACACGCTCGAGCTTCATTGCTTCGATACGGCGGGGCAGCACCGCCAAGTGCGGCTCGGTACGGCGTTCGAGCGGGGTGAGCGCCCGCAGCACGTCGTGCAGGAGCACGAGCTGCAAGCCGCGCGAGTGCTGCCCGGCCCTCACGGCTTTGCCTTGTGCGGCTGTACGGTCGCGCCGGGCTTCGATTTTGCCGATTTTCGCATGCCCGGGCGCGCCGAGTTGCAGGCTCTGCTGCCAGAGCACGCAGACCTGGTGACCGCGTTGACGCGAGCCTAGCGTGCCGAGTCCGTAGATGCAGCTCGCCGCGCAGCGGCGGTCCGCAATTCTGAGAAGAATTGCGGGCTCAGGACACTAGACCCGCGCGCCCGTCAGAGCGTGCCGAGAAAACGCAGCAGCGCTGCGCGCTCGTCCGCAGCCAGGGCCTTGAAGGCCGCTGCCGAGCGCTCGGCTTCGCCGCCATGCCACAGCACGGCTTCTTCCAAGTTGCGCGCGCGGCCGTCGTGCAAGAAGCGCGTGTGGTCGTTCACGTCCTTGATTAAGCCGATGCCCCAGAGCGGCGGCGTGCGCCACTCGTTGCCATTGGCTTCGAAATCGGGGCGGCCGTCCGCGAGCTCGTCGCCCATGTCGTGCAGCAGCAGATCCGTATACGGGTGAATGAGCTGCGACGAGAGCGCGGGCTCGCCTTCGAGCACGCCGGTGGTGAACGACGTGGTGTGGCAGCCGCTGCAGCCGACTCGAGCGAACAGCGCTTCGCCGCGCCGCACCTCGGGATCTCGGTAGTCGCGCCGCGCCGGCACCGCCAGGTACTTGCTGTAGTAGTCGACCTGCGCCACGCGCTTGGCGTCGATTTCCGGCGCGCCACCAGGGATGGCTTCGGCGCAGGCAGTCTGGCTGGCGGTGCAGTTTTCATCGGGAAAGAGCGGCGATGTGATGCCGATATCGCCCAAGAAAGCACCGCTATTTTGCTGCTCCAGCCGGGGCTGGTTCGCCTTCCAGCCAAAGCGTCCGAGCATGACGGACTCGGTCGCAACGTCCCAGACGCGATTCGGGCGACCAGAAATACCGTCGTCGTTGCTGTCGTCGGGATCGGCTTGCGCCAGCACGTCGGCTTCGTCGATGGCTTGCAGCAAGCCCAAGCCGATCATCTGCGGCGCCGTGCGTGGCGAGAACAAGAAGTCCTCGGCGAGGTCGCCGTAGGCCAAGTCACGGAATTCGTAGCTGGGCACCGATAGCTCGTACTCGGTGCCGTCGTCGTACTTACCCGTAACCAGCTTGGTGGCGACGCGACAGTCACCTTCGCCCTGCACGCCCAAGATGCCGAGCGGGTTGAGCTGCCCGCCGTAGTTGGGTTCCGGGTTGGGCCCGCCTTGCGGGTCCGCACCTGGCACGCTGAGGCGGATCAGCATCGAGGTCATCGGCTCGTCCTCGCTGAAGGGCGGCCGGCCGCGGCCGTCTTTCAGGTGACAGCTGGAGCAAGAGCGAGCGTTGAAGGTCGGACCCAGGCCGTCCGTGCCGGTCGTGCTGGCCGGTGCGGTCGTCCAGTTGCGGTTGAATAGCGAATTGCCGTCGAAGAACGGGTCGCGCTCGGCCACGCGCAGGTTCTCGGACACCTGGCTGAAGGCGTTCTTGCCCACCGTGAAGGTGGTGCCTTCACCCCCGGAGAGCGCCACGCTTTCGTCGACGAGCGTGGTGGACGGCGGATCGTCGCCGTCGCTGCAGCCAAAGCTGGCGCTGGCGACGACCCAGACTGCAAGCAGCGCGCGCGACTTCATTCGTCGAACTTGAGCTCGACGCCCAGGACGTCAGCGGCTTCGAGCAGCGACTCGGTGAAGTTTTGCAGCGACGTGATGGCGGCGGCGATCTTCTTGCGGTCGGCGTTGCTGTCGTCGCCGATGATGGCGTTGTCGAAGCTGCCCTTGACGGCGTCGATGTTGTCGATGGCGGTTTGAATCTGCTCGCGCAGCTGCTGGGCCAGCGCCGGATCCTTGGCTTCGACCAAATCGTCGATGCCGGGGCCGTCGAGGTCTCCATACGTGCCGAGCAGCACGTTCTGCACCGAGGTCGCGTTGTTGTGCAGATCCTTCAGCGTGTTGTCGCTGAAGCAGGAGTGCTCGTCTTCTTGCTCCTGGTTCTCGTAGGCGACGTTCATCCGCTCGCCCGACAGCTCGGCGCCAGACAGGCTGCCCATGCCGAGCAGGATCTTGCCCAGGGCGTCTTTGGGCGGCAATGCCAGGAAATCGGCGCGGTAGTTGGCTTCACCGTCGGCCCAAGCGTCGTTCACGGTGCTCAGGTTGGCGACGATCAGCGCGCTGACCACTTCCAAGTATTCCGCGCGGCGGTCGGCGTTGTCTGCGGTGGCGTCGTCGCCCGTCACGTAGTCCGTGTAGGGACGAGCGCCCGGACCTTCGCTGCTGAGGTCTTGACCCCAGAGCAAGAACTCCACGGCGTGGTAGCCGGTCGAGACGCTGGTGTCGCTGGCGGCGCCATTGGCATCGGATAGCACGTCAGCGTCGATGGTCGGAAAGTCGTCGACCAGGTTGATGATGCCACCGTTGACGATGGTGTCGTTGGGGCCGACCACGTAGTCGATGTAGCTCTCGTCGAGCGGCCAAGAGTTCAGCAGGCCCTCGGGGCCCTCCTCGATGTCGTCGTCGCTGTCGTCGTTGTCGATCGGGCCTTGGTAGAAGCGGTAGGCCTCGGACAGACCGTACGGATCGCGGCTGGTGAGCCATGCTTCTTTGGCTGCTTCGAGCGTGGCCTCGCTCGGCTTGGCGGTGAAAGCCTTGACGGCCTCGTCGAGGTCCTTGGCACCAGCCAGCGCGTCGACGTAGTTGGCCGAGACCAGCTCCGCGTAGTTCTTCACCACGGCAGCCCGAGCTTTGCTGTCGTCGGTCCCGTCTTCGCCGTCTCCGCTGCAGCCAACGCTGCCGAGGCCGAGCAGGAGCGCGGCGGAAAACGGGGTAAAAGCTGTCAAAGAAATCTTCATGGGCGCGGAAACCTCTGCCCGGGTCCTATTGCAAACGAAAGTGAGTTTCAATATCAATTTAAGAAATGCCTGAAAAAGGGCCGCTGCGCTGGTGGAGGACTCCCATTCGAGGTGCCAACGCCGCCGGCTTGGCGGAGCGCGACCGCTCAGAGCTCGACTTCGGCCCCCAGCGGCAAGAGCGCGCGCTGCCCCATGCCCGCCACGACCCACACGTGCTGGGGCGTGACGCCGTGCGCGATGCGCAGCGTGCGGCACTCACCGGGCAACAAATCGAAGTAGTTGTCGCTCCAAATCGCCGGAGACTCGAAGGTCTCGACGCCGACGCGCAGGCGCCAACCGCTGCTGCTCACGACGACGCCCTCGGCCGTACGGCGCGCGGTAACCTTGCCGCCCAAGCCTTCGACTTCGGCGAGCGGAACTAGGTAGCGGAAGTCGCGTTCGACGCAGTTCGCGTGCGTCAAGGTCGCGACCAAGGCGTGGCTGCGCCTCGCTAGGCCGCTCGGTAGCTCGAGCGTCGCTGCGTCGACCGCGCCTGGCTGGTCGAGCGTGACGGCAGCTTCGACGCTGGCCTTCACGGCTCCCGTGGCGATCTCGAGCAGCTGCAGCTGCAACGAGCCTTGCAAGCTGCCGGGGCGATCGAGGGAAGCGTGCGCCACGTAGCGGGTTTGGCTCTCGTCCGTCGGCTCGATACCGACGCTGGCGGGCTGGAAGCAGCGCTTGCACTCGTAGTACGCTTGCTTGGGGCGCCTATAAAAGTCGACCAGCGCCCAGCACACGCTGGGCCAGGTGCTGGTGAAGTTCCACAGCACCACGCCGCCCGTAAAGCGCATGTTGCGGCGGTAGTGGCGAATGTAGCGACCGACCGTGTCGGCTTGAAAGGCCTGCGTCGTGGCGATGGCTGCGTCCAAGCTCACGGGCGGGCCAAAAGGGGCAGCGCGCGAGAAGAGCTTTTCCATCTGCGCGCCGTGGCGCGCCAGCACCAGGCCCGGGCTCTGGCCTTGTGGGCGACTGACCTGGCCGGGGCTCCAGGCTTCGTCGGGTCGCATGAAGCTCTCGATGCTCTCACGCTGAGGAAAGGCCTGCGCGCCGAACTCCGAGTTGAAGCGCGACATGTCGGTGATGTACTCGGTGCTCTTCCAACCGAACCACACGTCCCAGTTGTGGCGATCGCCCTCTTGATCAGTGTCGGGGTGCAGCTCGCGCGACTCGGCGGCGGGGCTGCCGGGCCAGTAGGCGCGATCGGGATCGAGCGCCGCGCAAACGGACGACAAAACGTCGTAGTAGATAGGGTGAAAGCGCTTGTCCGGCAGCGTCTGCACCGCCAGGACTTCGTTCTCGTTGTTGCCGCACCACAGCGCGATGCAGCTGTGCGAGCGCAGCTTTTTCACGATGTCTTCGGCCTCGCGCTGCACCTCCGCCAAAAACTCGGGCGTGTCCGGGTAGATGCCGCAGGCAAACTGAAAGTCTTGCCAGACGAGCAAGCCCAGCTCGTCGCACGCGTCGTAGAAGGCGTCGTGCTCCACGATGCCGCCGCCCCACACGCGTAGCAGGTTCACTCCGCCTGCCATCAAGAGCTGCAAGTAGCTTCGGTACTGCTCGGGCGTGACGCGCGTGTGCAAAAAATCGATCGGCAGCCAGTTGTCGCCCTTGGCCCACAGCTTTTGGCCGTTCACGCTGAAGTAGAAGACCTTGCCGTTGGGGCTCTGCGGGTCGCGCTTCACCAGCTCGATCTGGCGCACGCCGACGCGGCGCTCGACCGCGTGCAGCACGCGCTCCCCCGCGCGGACGCGCAACCCAAGCCGGTAGAGGTGCGGCTCACCGAGCTCGCGCGGCATCCAGCGCTTTGCGTCTGCCAGAGCGTGCTCGAGACGAATGGTCTGCTCGACGCCAGCGCTCAAGGCGATGGACGCGCTGCCCACGACCTCGTCGTCCAGCAAGAGCTCGGCAATGGCCGCCCCGCTGATGCTCGGCGTCACGCTCAAGCTGGCGACGAACAGGCCCGAGCCATCGCTCTGGGGCCGCGCCAGCGCGTGCAAATCACCCGCGAAAATACCGCTACTGAGGTCGAGCCGGGCGGGCGCGGCAATACCGACGGTGGGTGTTCGCGCGGCCCAGTCCCAGCCGTAGCTCATCTGCGACTTGCGCACGTACAGCCGCTCCCACGGCTCGTTCCAGTAGGGGAGGGGCGGGCCGGCGCGGCGCACGGTGCCGGGCATGCTGGCTTCGAACGCGATGGCGAGGCGATTGCTGCCTGCCGTGAGCCTGCCGGTCACATCGACGAAGAGGCGGCGCAGCTGGTTTTCCTGGTGCGCGATCTGCTCGCCGTTTAGGTACACGCTCGCAAAGGTGTCCAGCGAATCGAACACCAACCGAGCCGGTTGCGCCGCTTGCTCGGTGCTCAGCGTGAGCTCGGTAACGTAGACGAAGTCTCGCTCTTCGATCCAGCGAGCTTGGCCGACTTGGTCGCCCCAGTAAGGATCGGGAATGCGCCCGGCCACGAGCAGATCTTGCGCTGACAGACCTGGCACGCTGGCAGGTAACCAGCCTGCGGGGCTCTGCGGCTCGCGCGAGGCTCGGAGCGCCAGCTCTTCGCCAGCGCGGTGAGGCACGTCGAGAAAGCGCCAGCTGAGGCGGGCCGAGCCGAGGTCCAAGGTCGTGGTCATGACTCGGCCCTCTTACACCATCTGCGAGGCGGTTCGGCACGACTAAAACGTTTAAATTACGCCATTTTTGCCAAGTTTACGGGTTGGGGGTTGGGGGCCGAGGGGTTAGGGGATAGTCGGCGGAGGGGCTAGGGGCGCTGCGTGCGGAAGTGCTCGGACACTAGACCCTCGAGACGCGCAGCCTGCTGCTCGGCCAAACTTCCGGCGGAATCATGACGGCGCAGCAACCAGCGCTGAGCGACGTGCGTTATTGAACGGCGGCGGGCTGTGGTGCGGGCGCGTCGGGCGGCGGCGGGACCGGTGTGGCTTCTGTCGGAGGCTCGGCCTGCGCGGGTGCGGGAGGTGGAGGAGCCGGTAAGGCTGGGACCGGGGGGGGCACGTTGAGCTGCGGTTGCACGGGCGCTGCTGGCGGCGGCGGCACGGGCGCTGCCGGCGGTTCCGGGCGCTCGAGCGGAGGAGAGAAGCCGCGTTTGGGGAACGCCGGTACATCACCCGTACGGGTTGCGGCGCGCTCTCTCAAGCTGGGTGAGGCGGAGGCGGTGTTGGTCGTATCGCCGGACCAGTCGGTCGCGGGGGCGGGGGTTTGGGTGCGCGCGAATTGGTTGCCGAGCTGCAGGCTGCTCGTGGTGCTACTGGCAGCCATCTGCCCGATGTGATCGGGAATTGCGAGCAGCGCAAAGCCAACGAACGAGAGCGAGCCGAGCACGAGCGCAGCGCACGGCGCCCATCGCCATTTCAGCACTGGAGGCAGCCCGACTTCCCGCATCCAGGCCAGAGCCTAAACCCGTAGCGCGCGTTTGGCCAGACAGGCGGAGTCGATTAGCCGCCAGAAAACGCGTCTTCGGCGTCGGCCGAGGGCGGCGTCGCGTCTTCGCGATTTTGCAGGTACCCGTGCGGCAAGCTCACCGTCTGGGTGCCCGAGGCTTTGCCTCGCGGAACCCGCATGGCCAATGCTGGAAATGGCTCTGCGGCATTCAGCCCCGCTAGCGTCAGCTCCAGCTCGGCCAGGGTCGCCACCTGCATCAAACGCGCCCGCAGCTCCGCCGTATTGCGGAAACATTTCGTGTACCAGGTCGCGTGTCGGCGGAAGGCGCGCATGGCGGGGCGCTCGCCGAACCAAGCCGCGAGCCCCCGGCCGTGCTCCAGCAGCACGTCTCGTACCTCACCCAAGTTGGGCGGGTTCTGCGGCTCTCGTCCAGCGAACACGTCTGCGAGATCGCGGAACAGCCACGGGCGCCCGAGGCAGCCGCGCCCGACGATCACGCCGTCGCAACCAGTCTGGCGCATCATGCGCAGGGCGTCTTCGGCTTCCCAGATGTCGCCGTTGCCCAGCACCGGAATCGACAAACGGCTCTTCAAGTCGGCGATGGCTTCCCAGCGCGCTTCTCCGTCGTAGAGCTGCGCCGCGGTGCGGGCGTGCAAGCCCACCCAGCGGCAGCCCGTCTGCTCACCGACGCGCCCCGCGTCCAAGTAGGTGATGCAGCTTTCGTCGATGCCCATGCGGAACTTGATCGTCACCGGTACGTGGCCAGCAGCCTTCACGGCGGCGCCCACGATGGCCTCGAGCAGCCGCGGCTTGGCGGGAATGGCGGAGCCGCCGCCCTTGGACGTTACCTTGCGCACGGGACAACCAAAGTTCATGTCGATGTGATCGACGCGCCCTTCATTGATCAGCCGCTTGACGGCTTCGCCCACGTAATACGGATCGACGCCGTACAGCTGCAAGCTGCGTGGTGACTCGTCGGGACCAAAGTCGGCCAGCTTGAGCGTCTTCGCGTTGCCGTCCACCAGCGGGCGAGCCGTGATCATCTCGCTCACGTACAGGCCGGCGCCAAAGCGCTTGCACAGCGCTCGGAAGGGGTAGTTCGTCACGCCCGCCATGGGCGCGAGCACGACCGGCGGATCGACGCGCAAGGGACCGAGCGACAAGCCGGCAAATTCGCCCGGAGCCGCCGGCTTCACGTCGCGGTTGATCTCGCTCTTGTACTGCTCGTCCATGGCTCGCGGCCCGGTCCTTAGCACATCGGCCGAAAGCGCAAGCTGCTCCGCTCCGCCGCGATGCGTCGGGACGGGTATAGTCGCCGGGGCAGATGAAACAGAAGCGACGCCAGCCGCAGCGCACAGTTGTCCCAAACCGGCTCGACTCGAGCGAGGACGACTGGGTGCGACCCCCGGTCAACCTGTGGCGGTTCGGTTGGCTTGCTGTGCCACTCCTCGTAGGGCTGACCATCCGGTGCCTCCATCTCTTCGCTGTTTTGCAAGACGGACCGCTCAGGGACGTCTTGCTGCTCGATTCGAAGATGTACTGGGATGAAGCGCACGCGCTGCTCGGCGGCAGTCTTGGAACCGAGCCCTACCGCATAGGGCCGTTGTATCCTCTCGTTTTGTCAGGAATTTGGGGCGTTTTTGGCGTGTCGCTCCCGGCCGTGTTCGTGCTGCAGACCATGGTGGGGCTAGGGTCCATTTTGCTCGTGACTCTGCTCGCGCGGCGGGTTGGGAGCGCGCCTGCCGCCTGCGCGGCGGGAGTCGCGTTCGCCGCCTATGGTCCGACGATTATGCTCGAGGCGAAGCTCATGAGCGAGACGCTCGCCGTCGCGCTAGTGCTCCTCGGCACGTACCTGTTAACAGGCGAGTTGCTGTCTCGCCGTCGATGCGTGGTTTCCGGTGTTGTCTTGGGAGCAGCCTGCCTGGCGCGGCCAGACTTCTTGCTCGCGCTCCCGCTGATCGCCGTGGCGCGGTTCGGCAACCTCAGCTCGAAGCTCTCCGAGCTACTTCGTCTCGACCGCAAAACACGAAAACTAGCGGTGTTTTGGGCTGTTGGTGCGGTTGCCGTGGTGGGCTTGGCGACGGCGCGCAACGTGGCGGTTAGCGGCCAGCTCGTGCTCATCAGCTCGCAGGGAGGTATCACCTTTTACCACGGCAACAATCCCCGGGCGGAGGGTACTTTTGCGCCCCCGCCAGAGCTACCAACTGACAAGCACGGCCACGATGCGCAGGCTCGCGTGTTTGCCGAACGCGAGCTCGGCCGCCACCTGACACCGGCCGAGGTGAACGCATTTTGGACACGGCGCGGCGTTGCCTACCTGCTGTCGGACCCCGTTGCTGCGCTGGTTCTGATGGGGAGAAAGCTCTACTGCTTCGCTAGCAGCACGGAGCTCTCGGGGGAGTACGTGCTCGAAGCCGAGCGATGTCTCGCGCCGAGTCTCCGTGTAGCGATCACTCCGTTCGGTCTCTTTCTAGCGGCGGCGATCCTGGGCGCTCCGCTCG
>DATAKF010000448.1:0-24949 GCA_036261775.1 Polyangiaceae bacterium
GCCATCGGTCGCTTGGTCGATCACAACGAGGACAAGCCGTGGCTCGATGGCCTTTCGGCCCGTGCGCAGGCGTCAGGCGCAAGCCTGAGCAGCATCATTCGCGCCGTCCTGCTCAGCGACGCCTTCCGCAGCCGCCAGGCAGGGCCGACTCCGATGTAACGCTTCAGGTTGAGGGCACGGCAGCGCTACCGCTAGTCACAGCCGACCCGCGCGACGTCGAGCGCGACGTCGTCTATCCACGCCGTAAAGCCGGGTGGTGCGCTCTGATAGTTGTTCCAGCCGACACGTATCTCTTCGATGCTGGTCGGGATCTCCGAGCCCGTGTACTTGCCGGCTCCGTTGCTGAAGCTGATGGAGCTTAGGCGCGTGCCTTCGAAGAAGAACTCGTAGGTTTGAGTCGCCGCGTCGAGGTGCCACTCGGCGCAGTGCCAGGCGCCATCGAAGGAGTAGTCGTAGGCGCTGCCTTTGCCGAATTCTCCATTGGAGGCCTGAACATTGTAGAGGAATTGGTGCTTGGAGCCGTTGGCCGAGCTGTTCTTGACCGTGTCGACGACGCGAACTTCCTCGGCGCCGCGCGTGGGACCATTGCCCTGTAGCGCCACCAGGGTCGAATGCACGAAAGCATCGGGCACTGGCAGCTGCACCTTGTAGCGGATTCGGCCCCAGTGCTGGCTGCCGAGAATCGCGCCAGGGTGACGCATGCGCCGCGAGCCGTTCGCGGCCGGCGTGATGGCCAGCGAGCGCTTCCCACCTGCTGCGTTGGCTTCGCTCACGCCAGCGCTGCCTTGCTTCGTCCAGCCCGCAGGCACCTCACCCACGGCGGTGGTCTCGAAGTCTTCGCACAGTAGATATTTGCCCGCCGCGCAACCGAGCGCTCCTGAGCCTCCGTTCCCACCTCCGCCTCCGGTCGTCGTTGTGCCGCCGGTTACGCTGCCCGCCATGGCATCCGCGCTGCCTGCGCTGCCGCCGCTTTCGACCCGGCCCCCCGCGCCGGTGCCACCGGTGCCGCCGGTGCCGCCATGCCCGCTTGCAGCGGCTCCGGCTCCTTGAGCCATACCTCCCAACCCGGCGGTTGTCGTGCTCGAGCCGGCCGTCGCCGCCCCGGCCTGTTGCGCTGCCCCGGCGCTGCCCGCGCTACCGCCCGTGCCTTCCGAGGGCAGGGGCTCGGCATCGGAACAAGCGCCTAGGGCGAGGGGCGCGGCGAACGACAGCGCCATCATGATCGGCAAGTGCAGGTGGGGTTTTGGAGCGAGCAGCATGTTCGTCGTCTTTGACGCGCGACGCGCGGCTCGGGGGTCACGAAAAAGGCTACGGCCCGAAGGCAAGGTCGTCGAACCAAGCGTCGAAGCTCTGCTTCGGAGGAAACAAGAACTGAACCGTGGTGAAGCTCTCGGGATTGACAGGAACGCCGTCGTTCGAACGAAGCTCAGCGAAGGGCACTCGGTACTCTGCCCAGGTGTCCGAGAGCGTCACGGGAACCGAACCATGAACGCCGTTGCCGTCGGAAATCTGCACCATGACCTTGTGGGTCGCTTGCGGCTCGGCTCGCGCCCAAAACCACAACGCCTCGTAGGCAGTCGCGTCGAAGGCCGACGGACCCCGCATGTTTACACCTAGAATGGCCCCCCAGTCGGTGAAGTCGCCGCCATGCGTGCGAACAGCGAGGGTGTTGCCTTCGCGCCCGGTGACTGGCTCGAAGCCCCAGCCCTGCGTGCCCGTGCCGTCGTTGGTGCGGTACCACCAGCCAAAATTGCCGGCAGCATGTGAATCCCCGTCTTCGAAATCGTCGATGAGGCGGTATTCCGTCGTGCCGGAGCCGGCATCCGCGGCGCTACTCGCGCCGGCGCTTCCATCGTCAGTGCCGCCCACCTGGGTCGCGCCTATTCCTGCTGAGCCGCTGGTGGAGCCACCCGAGCCACCCGATTCGCTCGGGCTCTCCGTCAGCGGCGCTGCGCGGTCGAAAAGCGCGAGCTCACCGTTGCAGCTGGCCAGCGCCGCGGTCAACGCGAGCGCTGCGAGCTTGGCGACCTTCCCAGCGGCACGCAGGCAGTTCATAGAGCCATCCCGAGTCCAGCTGACAACGCCAACCAGGGACGACCGACGAGCAACGCTCGCTCACCCGCTGCCGTGACATCGAGTGAAGGCACGAGCAGCCCGGGATCGAGCGTCACGTTCGCCTGCACACGGCCCCAAGTCATGAAGGCTCGTGCCCGCGCGCTCAGCAGACCAACGCGACTGTTCGCGGCGTGGCCTTCGTACCCTGGCGCCGAGCGAGCCGTTGCTTGGGCCCAGATCATGCCGCCCCCCAAGCCCAATACGAAGCCGTAGCGGCTCCGTGGCTGAGGGTCGAACGTCACGAAAGCGCAGATCTGCTCGGCACGTAGACGAAGGTCACCAGCTTGAGTGGTTGCAGGAGCCGAAGCCGGGGCTAATGCCGCCGTCAGCTCCAAACCGATCCGGGGCAGTACCCCGACGGCGGCTGAGCCCGCCACCAGAGGCAGAGGCGCGTCGAGCCCCCCCGCAAGGGTTGCGCCCCCACTTAGCCAAAAGCGCGCTGGCCCGAGTTTCGAGGACGGTTGCGAGGGTGGCGCTATCAGGAGCGGCGCCCGCCTTTGTGACTGCTGGGCTTCGATATCCACGTTTCGCAGTAGCTCGACGATGCGCAGAACGAAGCGGCTGGTGGCTAGCGGGCCCCCCGATACTTCGACCTCCACTTGCTCAAGGCCGAAGCGGTGATCGTAGACCCAGGCGATGCCTCTTTGCCCCTGCCGAAAAACCGCAACGGCGCCCGTCACGTCTGGCCCGTCGAGTTGCCCTCGGAGCTCGTCGGGAAGCTCGCTCGCCTGCGTCGAGTGCGCGCGCCGTACTACCAATCCGAAGCCGGTTGTGAGCAGCTCGGCAACGACGGCTTGCGTGCCCTCTGGCCAGTGCGTCGCGTCTTGCGCCTCGGCCGAGAGTACCACGATGGTGGATCTCGACTCCGCGAGAGCGCGGCCTGGCAGGAATGCGATTAGCCACACGAGGACTAGCTTCAGGGCGAAGGCGCCGATCCAAGCACAGCGCGCGCCTTGCTCGCGTAGGGGCCTTGGGGGTGATAGCGCAGGTAGTCGCTGGCGACACTGCGGGCTTCGCTCTGCTGGCCTTGCCGCACCAGGATGCCCAGCAAGCGCGCGCGAGCTCCTGCAGACAGCTCGCCTTGTGGCGATTCCTTTAAAAACAGGCGCAGCCAAGTCGCAGCCTCAGCTGGGTTCTTAGCATGGTCCTCGGCCAGGCCCGCCAACATGAGCGCCGCGACGGGCGCGCTCGGGCTGCGCGCAAAGCGACTCCGCAAGCCAAGCAGAGCTTGCCGCGCCCGTGCGGCGGAGCCCGCGTAGCGGGCGGTGTTGGCGAGCAAGAGCAGGTCCTTTTCGGGCAACCTCTTGACGAGATCTTCGTAGCCCGCGCGCTCGGCGCTCTGGAGCGCCTTGGCGTATTCCGCGTTTTGAGCAGCGCTGCGCCATGAGGGCTCCGATGTCGCAAGACTGGATCGCGGAGCCGCTTCCGTCGCTGGTTCGGGGACCGTTGTCTGCATGGTGGAGGAGCCTTCCATCTTTTGTGGCGCTGGCGGCGTGCCCGGTTGGCTGTGGCGTACCAAGCGACCGCCAGCGGAAACCGCCACGCCCGCCGCCGGCAGATCCCCGCCAACCACCAAGACGCGTCCTTCGGTGACGCGCACCTCCAGCTCTGCCTGCTCCCGATCCCAGTCCACGCTGAACTCGGTGCCGACGACGCGAACGGAGTACGGCCCAGCGTCGATGGCCCAGGCTCGCCCCGTTCCTTTCTGTATCCGAGCAGCGATACAGCCGCGATTTAGCTCGATCTGCGCGCGCTCCCGGCTCAGGCGGGACACCGAGATCTCCGAGTGGTTGTTCAACACGATCCGGCTGCCATCCGAGAAGTCCAGAGGCTCGCCTTCGGGTGAGCTTGAGACGAGTCGCGTCTGCTCGGCTAGCGCCTGGCCGTGGAAGCTGGCGTGCAGCTCGGACGGACCAGCCCGCACCCACAGCAAAGCAGCCACCGCGACTACCGTGCCGGCCAGCGTGAGCGCAGGAAGGGCCCACGTCCGCCTCGGCGCGATGCTGCGGCGCATGGCCTCGATGGTTGCTTCGCGTTGACTGGCCAGCGTGGCGCGTGATGGCCCCGTGGCAAGCGCTGCGGAAAGCGCCTCACCCAGCCGATGAGGGTCGTTCATGTGCCTGCTCCTTGTTGTGCATTAGCGCCCTCGTCAGCTCCGGATGCTTTGCCGCCAGAACGGCGAAACGCCGATGAGCATCGCCCAGCCTGCGTTTGGCTGTGGTGTGCGAGTAGCCGCAAAGCTCGGCGACTTCGTGCAGTGTGCGGCCCTCGACATGATGGAGCATAAAGACGATCCGTTCCTTGCTGGGCAGCTTTTGGATGAGCCGCTTGGCGCGCACCAGTAGGTCGCGCACTTCGACCTCGCGCACGAAGTCCGCGTGCGGCGGCGCAGGGTCGTGATGGCGCAAGAAGATGCGGCGAACCTCGCGACGCCTCAGCTCGCCGTACACGGTGTTCACCGTGATCGAGTGAATCCAAGGCACCATCCTCTCAGGGTCGCGTAGGCGGCGAGCTGTTCGCAGGACACGCACGAAAACCTGCTGCACTACATCGTTGTGGTCCGCGTCAGCTCCCATCAGGCGCCAGACCCAGCGATTTACGTCAGATGCAAAGCGGTCATAGAGCTGCGGTGCGGCGCCGTGCGGGTCCTGACTCAAGCGTTGTGCAAGCCGCAGGTCCGACAGCTCGCGCGCACGCGAAGCCACGGCCAAAGGCAAGGGTCCTTCCATTGCGAGTTCGGGATTGACCATTCGGAGCCCAGGCCCCTTCTGCTGCGAGAAGGGGCACCGTCGCGTTGAAGACGCGTGAGCCTCCGAGAGGAGGCCACCAATCTCCTTCATGGTCGCTAGCGCGCGTGACCTTGTCGGAATTTGGCCCCGCGTCGCAATTCAGCAATTTCGGCGCACGCTGACCCAAATACGTGGACCCCGGATACGCGGAGCCGCGTCTGTAGCTTGGAACCCACCGTCTCCCCACGACTGCATGAACCCAACTCGTCCCAGTGCTCTCGTCGTTGCCGCTCTGCTCGCTAGCGGCGCTGCGGCCGGTTGCCGCGAGAAGACTCGCCTGGCCAGTAACAAGGGCACAACGCCGGTTTCGAGCGCTCATGTGTATGGGCTTTCACTGGGTGACGATGTGCCGCCTTCTTGTCGGACTTACGCCGAAGCGATGATCCGGTGCATGCAAGACCCGCATTTCCCGAAGGACGCTCGAGACGCGCAGACCTCCGCACTCGTCCAGATGATGGAGCGCATGAAGCTCACCGACGTCGCCGCGGCGGAGCGGGCGGAAGCGACTAGGAACTCGGCCGATGAGTGCGACGTAACCTTGAGCGCCCTGCGTGCAGCAAGCGGGACATCATGCCCGAGCGCATTCTGAGACCACGCTTCCGGGCGGTGGCTGCGGCAAGTCTGGTGTTCGCCTCGCTGTGCAGCAGCCATGTCGGCTACGCTCGGCGTGGCGGCATCGCCAGTGCGGGGTGTGAGGGCTGCCATCGAGACGGGAAGTCTCCGTCCGTGACCCTGACCGTCGATCCCACCGTGATACTGCCGGGTGCCACCGTGACGGCGAGCGTTGCGATTCAAGCCATCAACGGTTCGACCGCGGGCATGTACCTAACGACCAACGTCGGGCAATTCTCGACCGTGAGCGGCCAGCCTACGACGTTGATCTCCGACACGGCCGTGAGCCACAACGCTCCCAAGCCTGCGAGCAACGGCGAGGTCGTATTTCAAGTGCGCTGGACCGCCCCCAGCGCACCCGGCGGGGTCTATTTTCAGGCCTGGGCGCTCTCGGCAGACGGCAACGGCAAGACCAGCGGCGACGGCGAGGGGAGTGCCGTGCTCAGCGCGGCCTTCGGCTGCCCTGGCACGCCATACTACATCGACTTCGACAACGACGGCTTCGCAGAGCAGGGCGGAGCCGCAATCATGAGCTGCTCGAAGCCGGACGGCTACGCGAGCGTGATGGGCGACTGCGACGACGAAGATCGCAACGTGCACCCGGGGGCACCAGAACGCTGCAACAAGCGCGACGACAACTGTGACGGGAGTGCGGACGAGGGGCTGTCAACCAGCAGCACGACCCTGTACACCGACGCTGACGGCGACGGCTACGGCGTCGCCTCGGGCCCGACTCGAACCGTGGCAGGCTGCATCGACAGCGTGGGCTGGGCGGTAGTGGCCGGTGACTGCGATGATCATGATCCGGCCAGGTATCCCGGCAAGGCCGAGAGCTGCAACCTGCTCGACGACGACTGCGACGGACAGATCGACGAAGGTGTGCGGCCAAGCTGCGGCGTCGGCGCCTGCCAGGCCTCATCGCCCAGCTGTAGCGCCGCTGATTGCGTGCCTAAGCCGCCCATCGCCGAAGTGTGCAACGCCGCCGACGACGACTGTGACGGCGAAATCGACAACGGTCAGAAGCTGTGCTTCGACGACAGAGTTTGCCGCATCGGAATCTGCGTCTCCGACGACGCGGCCCAGCCGAGCGCCGCTGGCGTTGCCGGCCAAGTAGGCCCGAGCGCGGCGGGCTCGAGCGTGGGAGGCCAGAGCGCTAGGCCGTCCTCACCTGCGGCCGGCTGCGCATGGGTGGGCAGCCGGGGCTCACGAAAGTGCCCGCTCGAGCTAGTTCTGGCTCTCGGCTTAGGCGCCCTTCGCCTCCAGCGAAAGGCCTCGTGCAACGCCGCCCGCACGCCCTCGCGGCGGAACGGAGCACGCGCGGCATGATTCGCGCGTGGCTTTGCGCTGTCGCGGTCGTCGGTTTGCTCGGCTGCGCGTCCTCACGTGGCGCCGGAGACGATATAGCCCGCGCGGCTCCCGAGCCGCCGCCTCTGTCGACGCTAGCGGCGGGCGCCGGCCACACCTGCACGGTTGCGAGCGATGATCGCGTCAGCTGTTGGGGGTCCAATCCCGATGGCCAGCTGGGCGACGGCTTGACGGCTGATCGCCCCTTTCCCGGCTTCGTCGATGGCCTTGAGCAAATCACGGCGGTGGCGACAGGCAGCTACCACTCCTGCGCGCTGGCTCGAGACGCGACCATTCATTGCTGGGGGTGGAACGTGGCGGGCCAGGTCGGCGATGGCGCGACCAAGAACCGACTCTCCCCCAGGGTGGTGGAAGGCCTACCCGCTGCCGACGGAGTTGCCACGGGTAGCTATCACACCTGCGCTTTACTCAATGACAGCAGCGGACGCTGCTGGGGGCAGAATGACCTGGGTCAACTTGGCAGTGGCTCGAGCTTGGATTCTGGGCGCCCCGTCGGCGTCTTTTCGCTACCGCCGGCGGTGAGTATCGCCGCTTCGGGGCGACGCAGCTGCGCCGTTCTGCTGGACGGAAGCGTTCAGTGCTGGGGCGGCAACGAATCCGGCGAGCTCGGGGATGGCACGAACGAACCGCGTGCGCTCCCGACGCCAGTGCTGAACGTTTCCAACGCGAGCGCTATTGCGCTTGGCTATCACCATTCCTGCTCCCTGTTTCGCGACCGACGCGTCTGGTGTTGGGGAGCCAATGACCACGGCCAGCTTGGAAACGACTCAACCCTCGACAGCAGCGTCGCCGTGCAAGTCCTCGGGCTACCTCCTGCCCTGGGCCTTGCCGCTGGCTACGACCATACCTGCGCACTGGTCGCAGGCGGCAAGGTTCTCTGTTGGGGATTCAACGCTGCCGGGCAGCTGGGTGACGGTTCAACCGTCGACCGCCTTCATCCGGTGGAGGTCGTTGGCCTCTCTGAGGTCACGGAGCTCACGGGGGGCGGGTTCCACTCATGCGCCAAGCAGGCAGGCGGCGCCCTGTACTGCTGGGGTTCAAACGACTCCGGACAGCTCGGCGACGGCACCTACGACAACCGAAGCGAACCCACGGCTGTCTTGGCACCCCAGCTTTAGCTCTCACCTCACAGCCGCTGCCCTTTGTGCTTGCCCACCACCCCACTCGGTAAAACCATGATGACGAATCGACGATTTTCCGCATCACAGGCGAGCGAGGCGAGCCTCCGATGGCTCGGCTGCAGCGCCTTGTCGCTGGGGCTGCTCCTCGGCTGCACCGCAAACATCGAGGGCACCCAGCACGGGGACGCTCCTGGCCCGTCGAACACTGCAGGCTCGACCGGCTCCACTTCGGGCGGTGGCAACGGTGCGCCCGACGGCAATCTGATCCCTGCCGACGGTAGCGAGGACTTGGGTACGGTGGTCACGGATCCGAACGCCGCGGGACCGATGCCTTTGCGTGGGCTGACCTCGCGCGAGTACTTGCAAACCGTTTCCGAGCTGCTCACCGACCAGTCCCTCACTGAGACCGACGTTCCGACCGAGCAAACCAGCCCTACTTTCGATTACTTCCCGTTTCGTGTCCCGAACGGTGTCGGCACGGTCGAAGCGGAGGCGCTCCAATACTCTGCCGAGAAGCTGGCCGCCAACGTCCTCGGCAAGCTGAGCACCATCCTGCCGTGTACACCTTCAGATGCGGGACAAGAGACCAGCTGCGCTACGCAGTTCATCAACGCCTTCGGGGCGCGAGCCTATCGCCGCCCGCTTCAGACCGACGAGGTCACGAGGCTTCAAGAGCTCTATCAAACGGGCCGCACGACGCTGAAGCTCGACTTCAACCAGACGATCGGCTTGTTGGTGGAGGGCATCGCCCAGTCGCCGAACTTCTACTACCAGGCAGTGAAGGACATTACCCAGCCCTTGGTGGACGCGAACGGCAAGGTCGCGCTCGGGCCCTACACCATCGCCAACCGGCTCTCGTACTTCCTTTGGGGTACGATGCCCGACCAAGCACTGCTGGACGCCGCGCGCGACAACCAGCTAAGCACCGATGCCCAGATCGAGGCGCAGGCCCGGCGGTTGCTGCAAAGCGACAAGGCGCGGCTGATGGCAGGCGATTTCGTCGACGATTTGCTGGACATGGACATGTTGGGGGACCGCCCGAAGAACCCCGACAAGTACGGCATGTATCCGGCGCTGCAGGAGCCGATGCGCCTGGAAGTGCAAAGCTTCGGCTCCAACGTGCTGCTCGGCGGGGCCGGCACGTTCGAGCAATTCTTGACGTCGACCACCACCAGCGTCGATCAGGCGCTCGCTGCCGTCTATGGCGTGAGCGGCGTCACGGGTAACGACTTGAAATCCGTAGCGCTGAACTCGAGCCAGCGCGGTGGTGTGCTTAGCCTGGTTGGTTTCTTGGCCAACACCGGCAACAGTGAGGGCTCGCTGCCGCCGCGTCGTGGCCGTGTGGTGTTCACGCGCTTTCTATGCACCGAGCTGCATCCACCGAACGTTCCGGTGCCCGAGCCGGCGCCCGAGCAGCCGAACATCACCACCCGGCAGCGCTTCGAGCAGCACTCGATGAACCCCTGCGCGACGGGTTGCCACAACATTTTGGATCCGCTCGGCTTTTCGTTCGAGCACTACGACGGGATCGGTGCCTACCGCGACACGGACCAGGGTGCGCCCGTCAATTCGAGCACCTCGTTCGCCTTCGATGGCAAGCCCGCGCAAACCTTCGCCAACGCGTTGGAGCTCGAACGGGCGCTCGCTGGCAGCGATCAAGCCCAGGGCTGCTTCACGAAGCAGTGGTTGCGCTACGCGTTTCGACGCCTGGAAACCAGCGGTGATTTGGCGTCCCTTCAAGGGGCCTACAAGCAGTTCAAAGCGTCCGGCAACGATACGAAAGAGCTGCTGGTCGCGCTGGTCAAGTCCCGAACGTTCCGCTTCCGTACTCCCGGCACCAACGAGGTTTTGTGATGAAGATCGATTTTTCTCGAAGAAGCTTGCTCAAGGCGCTCGGTGTTGGAGCGGGCTACCTGCCACTGTTGAGCGCCGAGCGCGCTCTAGCTGCCGGGGCTGACGGCTTCCCGACGCGCCTCATCACCATCACTTGGACCAACGGTACGGTGCCGGACCAGTTCTTCCCCGCCGCGGGTCCGTTCACTTCGGCGCTGCCGGCCATTCTCTCACCGCTCGAGCCGTACAAGTCCAAGGTCCTGGCGTTCCGTCAAGCCAACGCGGCCAAGAGCCCCATCGACTTGAACGTGATGGTGGACGCGGGCCAACGCTACGGCGGTCACTCGGCCTACCCGGCGATTCTCTCAGGAACGTGGAAGAGCGCCGGCGCTTCCACAGACGCCTCGATCGACCAACTCATCGCGACTCAGCTGAGCACCGAGGGCGTGCGCAGCCCTTCGCTGAATCTCGGCGCGCGCATGTTCAACAGCTCGACCAGCTTCAAGGCGGGCGGGCAGAAGAACACGCCGCAGAACGACGCGATGAAGGTGTTCAATAGCCTTTTTTCCGCGGCGCCAACCACCCCGGCCGCCCCGGGCATGCCCGCGCCGACTACACCTACCGGTCCTTCCGCTGCCGACGCCTTGATCGCGAGGCGTACCAGCGTGCTCGACTTCGTGACCAAAGAGCTCACGCAATTTGGCTCGAAGCTCGGCACCGAAGACAAGCAGAAGGTCCAAGGACACCTGGACGCGATCCGCGAGCTGGAGCTCAAGCTCGTGCGAACTACCACCCCCGGCGGCACCATGACTGGCCCAGGCGTGCCGGTCGGCCAGGGCTGCAGCCAGCCCAAGGTCGCGAGCGCCGACACTAAGGACAACAACAAGTACCCCGACCTAGTCTCGAACATGATGGCGCTGGCCGGCGCTGCCGTGAAGTGTGACTACGCGCGTTGCATCACCATCGACCTCATCGATGACGGTGGCGGTAACTCGCTGTTCTTCCCGTTCCTGAATCTGCCCTCGCCCGACTATCACGCGGTGGCTCACCAGGGGAAGAACGGGTACACCAACAAGACCAAGATCGACACCTGGTTTTTCAGCCAGGTCGCCAACTTGGTCAAAGACTTGGACTCCGTTCCCGAGGGCAACGGCACGGTGCTCGACCACACCTGCATCCTCATTTGCAACGACATGAACGAGGGCTCGAACCACGACGTGAACAGCATTCCCTACCTGATCATCGGCAGCTGCGGCGGCTTCTTCAAGCAGGGCCAAGCCGTCAGCTTCTCGAAAAACGTACCCAACAATCAGCTGTTAACCAGCGTCTGTCATGCCATGGGTTTGCAGATCCCCAGCGTCGGCGGCAGCAAATACGCTGGAGACATCGACTCGCTCATCAAGGCCTAGGTTCGGGCGTAGCCCTAAATGACCGGAAGCGGGAGGCACGCAGGACCCCAACTGCCAAGGCTTCTGGGTTGGGTTGCGGCCGCACAAGCCCGGCTTGCCGCGGGCGACACCGCGGGCGCAGCGAGCCTGTGCCAGCGGATCCTAAAGGTGGACGCGACGCAGCCTGAGGCGCTCATGATGGCCGGCGCGCTGTGCGTGGCGCAGGCGTGCGCTGAGCAGGCCGAGGCCCTGCTCGAGCGCGGGGCGGCCGCTCACCCGTCGCGGCTCGAGTTTCATCTGGCTCTGAGCCGGTTGCGCCTACAGATGGACCGGCGC
This sequence comes from Polyangiaceae bacterium, assembly GCA_036261775.1. Taxonomy (GTDB): domain Bacteria; phylum Myxococcota_A; class Polyangia; order Polyangiales; family Polyangiaceae; genus PMG-095. Next base: position 11,560 of record DATAKF010000448.1, read on the forward strand.
GCAGACGCTGTAGAGCCACTCGAGCACTGTGTGCTACTGCAGCCTGAGAACCCCGAGCACCGCGCCACGCTTGCGGGGCTCTATCAGGCGCGACTATTTGCCAGCTTCAGCCTGCGCTCCAAACGCGCGCTGATCGCGTGCCTGCACGACGATACGCTCAGGCATGATCTCCTAAACAAGATCTGGCTGAGCCTGCTCCGTCTCGATCCGGAGCAGCAGGACCTCTTGCGCTGGTTCGAGAGCCCGACTTACGAGGACTTCGCTGGCGTGAACGTTGCCGACAAGCTCTTGGCTCTGCAGAACAACGAGCTACTGCTGACCGGACTACGACGCTTCTTGGCTGCCGACCTCCTGCTCGAGCGCGGCCTCATCTTCACCCGCCGTTGGTTTCGCGACCACATCGCGCAGGCCGAGGCATTGCTGCCACTGCTCTGCCGCTTGGCTTGCTACTGCTACCTTTCCGAGTTTGTCTTCGCTTGCGAGGCGGAGGACACAGCGTTGCCCGAACGGCCAACCAGCGCCGCGCAGGCCGCGCTGCTGGGCTGCTATGAGCCACTCCATCGTTCTCCTTTCGCACTGCAGCTAGCTGAGCTTTCCGGCGACCCGTCTTTTCACGAGCTGCTGCGCGTGCAGGTCTTGGAACCGCTGCAGGAGCAGACGCTCTTGCCGACGATCTCACGGCTGACACCCATCGAGGACGAGGTTTCCCAGGCGGTGCGGACACAATACGAGGAGAGCCCCTACCCGCGTTGGCGAAGCGTGGGCCAGAGCGGGCTTGTCGATCCGGCTTCAGGCGCCGGAAAGCGCGTCTTGGTGGCAGGCTGCGGCACGGGCCGCGAGGCACTCGAGCTCGCCCTCTTGCTGCCCGCGGCGCAGGTCCTCGGTCTCGACCTGAGTCGTAGCAGCTTGGCTTACGCCGCCCGCAAGGCGCTCGAGCTTGGCGCCGCGAACCTATGTCTACAGCAGGCAGATCTGCTGAAGCTCGAGCAACTGCCGGAGACCTTCGATCTGATCAGCTGCGTCGGAGTGTTACATCACCTGCAGCAACCGGTGCGTGGGCTGCAGCAGCTGGTCAGGCGGCTTCAGCCCAGAGGGGTGATGGTCATTGGCCTCTACAGCACGGTCGCTCGACGCCCGCTCGAGCTCGCGCGTCAGTGGATCGCCCAGGAGCGCATCGGTCCAACGCCCGCAGAAATCCGTGGCTTCCGCGCCCGCGTTGCGGCGCTGAGCGACAGCGATCCGATCAAGCAGCGGCTAGCCGTGTCCTACGACTTCTACTCGTTGTCATCTTGCCGCGATCTGCTCTTTCACGTGCAGGAGCACACGTTCAGCCTGCTGCAAGTGGCAGACCTGCTACGCGAATGCGGGCTCTCGCTGCTGATGGTTGGCGTCAAGAGTCCGGCCCACGCGCTCGCCTATCGCCAACGCTTTCCCGACGACCTAGCGGCCACTAACCTCCAAAACTGGCACGTTTTGGAGCAGGAACACCCGACGATGTTCGGAGGCCTCTACGCGCTCTGGCTCTACCGACGCGGCGAGGCGCCCGACATCGACTGGCTCCGGTGCGCAGCGGGCGCCACTGGCAGACCAGCGAGCCAGGTAGTCGAAGTGTAACCCGTGCACGGACGACCTACGCGTCCGGTGCCTGACTGTGGTCTTCTGGGGGCGGGTGTAGGCGGCATTAAGTAAACCTCGAGTGCGGCCGTTCAAGAACAAGGAATCTCACACTTGTCGCCGCGGGGCCACTCGGTACTCTGAAGGGTGATGCTTGTTACTGCCTCTAAGGAACCCAGCGCACGTTTGTGGTGCTCAGTCATCGTGGCAGCGGAAGAGGGACTCCTGACCTCGGCTATTCACCCAGACCCCAAAGCCCGCGGCGCTCGTCGCTTTGGAGCGCTACTCGGGTGCGCATTGTGTTTGTGCGTGGCATCGGCTCACGCTGAAGAAGACGCTGAAAAGCGCACGTCGGCGCGGGATCTGGCGACTCGGGGAGCACAGGCTTTCGACGCCGGGCAATACGCCGAAGCGAGCGACTTGTTCGGGCGGGCGCACGAGCTCGTAGGGGCGCCGTCGATCGCCTTGATGCAAGCCCGCAGCTTGGCAAAGATCGGTCGGCTGCTCGAAGCGATCGACTTATACGAGCGAACAGCGCGCTTCAAGTTGGCCGACGACGCGCCCGAAGCGTACGTGACGGCGGTCCACGCTGCCGCTAGCGAGGTCCAGGAAGTCTGGGACCGCGTGCCGCGTGTTAAGCTCAAGGTCGTTGGTGCGTCGAGCGCGGAAGTGCCGCATGTCACGATCGACGACAAGCTGACGCCCGATGTGTTGATAGGTGTCGCGCGGCCGGCCGATCCCGGCCTGCACAAGGTCGCCGTGTGGGTGTCTGGCCAAAAGCGCGCGGTGCGCGAGCTCAACTTGAACGAAGGGCAAAGCTACGAGGTCGACCTCGACATTCATCCGGTTCAGCCCGCTGCCAAGGCAGAGCCCGCGGCACCGCCGAGCCGCGGGCCGACCCGTTCGACCTCGCTGCGGACGCTGGGCTTTGTCGGCTTGGGAGTCGGTGCCGTCGGTCTCGGGATTGGCACGTACACGGGTCTCGTTGCACTGCATCACCGATCACAGCTGGATGCGGCTTGCCAAAGCGTGGAGTCAGCTGCCGGCGGGGATCAATCGGCGCAGCGCCCCCCTGGCGTTCTGGGACGGCGAGAGCGCGCTATTCTGCGGGGGAACTAACTCGTCCGGCGCAGCAGTTGCAGGTTGTGATCGTTTCGATCTTACCACCTGGACGACTTCCAACGACAAAGGCGACCCCGGCGCCATCGCGGCGCCCGCGACGGCTTTCGACGGCGGCACGCTCTATCTCCAGGGCGGCCTGATCGGCAACGCATTTCAGGACGGCGCCGCCACCTACACGAACCGCACCGATACCTGGGGCGACCTGAACAGGAGTTTGTCGGCGCGTTCCAACGCATTTGGCGCCTGGGATGGATCGCACTTTCTAGTCTGGGGTGGGCGCGATAGCGTGATGCCGCGCAGCGATGGCGCGTATTTGGTCGGCTCGACTTGGACACCAATGACCGCGATCGGCGCTCCGAGCGCGCGTCTGGCTACCGTGCGTGACTCGGGCTGGGTATTTGCGATTCGTCCCGGCGTCATCGCAATTGTCGGCGGCCAGACAGCGCTGAATGGGACCCTCGCGCACGATGGCGCCACTTACGAAGCGTCGGCTAACGCGTGGGAAGCGATCCCAAGCTGGCCTTCGAACGAGGACCATCGGAACGGAATCGGGGTCTGGACCGGTTCCGAATTCGTACTTTGGAGTGGGCGCAGCGGGGGCGCGCCCACGACCACTGGCGAGCGCCTCGCGTTCTAGTGCTGCGTCCCAAAAGTAGTGATCGCTTTGCGTAGCGATGGCCTTCAACGTCCGCGACGGGCGTCTTGGTCTGGGTGACAGCAGTGGGCGCCACGGGAGCGACCCAAGTGTAGTCGAAGTAGAAAAATCCCCTTGCACGAGCTGCTCGACGGTGTGCTTTCGGCGCCCAGCTAGGGCCAAAGTGCGTGCGCGCCCGGACAGCCTGAAAAACTCCTTCAGCAGTGTCCGCGGTCTCGCCCCTTAGTCCATGGGAGAGCCGCCATGTCCTTGAAATCTTGCCTGTCTCGCCTCGGCCTTTTGCTGTTGGTGTCCCGCGCCGCCGCCTGCAGTCCCGGTAGCGCTCAAGCGCCCGCCCCTGGGAGCGGAGCTCCTAACGATTCGGGTGGTGCCTCACACAGCGCTGGTGGCGTGGCGGGGCTTTCTTCGTCCGGCGCCGCGATCGGCGCCAGCGCGGGCGGTGCACCCGCTAGCTCGGGAGGGAAGGCCAGCGGCGGAGCGGCTGCGGGCGAAGCAAACGCGACCGCGGGCAGCGGAAGCGGTGACCCTGTGACGTGCGCAGCCCCGGGCTCAAAACCCCTGTTGGCGTTTCCGGGCGCTGAGGGCTTCGGAGCCTTTGCCAAAGGGGGGCGCGGCGGCGACGTCTACCACGTGACTACCCTCGCAGGGAGCGGCGCGGGCTCGCTCGCCTATGGCATCGAAAATACCCCTGCCGCGGGCCGCACCATCGTGTTCGACGTGAGTGGGTACGCCACGATCAACGGAACTCTACGCGTCACGAAGCCATTGCTCACGATCGCCGGACAGACCGCGCCGGGGGATGGCTTCGCATTGAAAGACGGCACTTTCTGGCTTTCGGCCGGTGAGGTCATCATTCGCCATATCCGATTCCGCGACGGTTACAGCGCGGACTCCGTCGATATGGACAGCAAGGCTGTCAACTTCATCTGGGATCACTGCGACATGATGTTCAGCCATGACGAGAACATGTCGAGCTTTGGTACCCCGCCCGAAAACATGACCTATCAGTATTCGATCAACGCTTGGGGTCTCGAAACGCATTCTTGCGGCGGTTTGTGGGATCAGGGCAAGGTTACCGCTCACCACACGCTGTGGGCGCACAATCACACTCGCAATCCCAAAGCCCGCGCTGCGCTGCTCGATTGGGTGAACAACGTCACCTTCGATTGGGACATCGGTTTCATCATGGGAGATTCGAGCACGCCCATTCGGTGGCAGGCCAACGTGCGCGGCAGCTCGTTCGTTTCTGGCACCGCCAAGACCAACGCCCTGGAAAGCGCGAACCTGGATAGCAATGGGAAGCCGAACTTCCATCTGTTTATGGAAGATTGCGCGCTCGACGGCAACATCAACGGCGTGCTCGACGTCACCAAGACCGACTACGAAATGGCGTCTGGCGACTACGAGAAAATGAATGCGGCGTTCCCGCTCACCGCAAACTTCCAAGAGGTCGGCCCTAGCAACCCAGTCGTCGGCGTACCGGTGACACAGGACGATCGCCTGACCGCCTACAAGAAAGTGATCTCGAGCGTGGGGCCCTTGCGCCTCGATGTGCAATATCCAAAACCTTTGCGTGACGAAGTGGACGCGCTCGTTGTCAGCGACTTGGTCACCCAGAAGCACCGGCACCTCAACTACCAGCAGCTCGAAGCGAACGGCCTCGGCAACGGCGGTCTCGGCACGCTGAGCTCGACACCGGCCCCTACGGACACGGACAAGGACGGCATGCCCGACTACTGGGAAAAGGCGGTCGGCCTCAACCCAGCAGTCGACGATCACAATTCGATCGTGCCCTGCGTGTTTGCCTACGTCCCGGGGAGCGTCGGTTACACCTCGCTCGAAGACTACCTGCAGTGGCTCGCCATTCCGCACGGCGTGGTAGCAAAGCGGGCAGGTGCTGCCGATACGTCTCTCGACGTAGACATGGCTCGCTTCACGTCGGGGCTCAAGCCTGGCGCCGTCTACACCGTCTCGTCGGCGGTGGGCGGCACTGTGTCGATCGCGGCCGATGGTCACACCGCCCGGTTCGTGCCCGACCTCAACTTCATCGGGCGCGCTGGCTTCAACTTCTCCGGCACCGACAGTGACAAGAGCACCATCGCGATGGATGTGGGCGTCCTGGTCGCCGAGACCGCAGCCACGAATTGAGAATTAGGGTCATACGTCATGAGAATTTCGCAAAGGTACCGGATCGCTTTGGGTTTCGGCGTGGCCTTGAGTGTCTGGGGAGTTTCGCTCGCGGCGCACGCCCAGACGAAAATCGCATGCATTGGCGAAGCCACCACGCACAGCGCGCACCGCATTCACGACCCCGAGTATCCCGAGTTCATGGGGCGCTTCTTGGATGTCGATTTCAAGGTCGATCCGACGCCACAGAACCCGCTGGATGGTGGCATGCTCTTCGGTGGCGGTACGAACTACCGGGTCGGCAATTTCGGATTGCCAACGGGGACCGCAATCGAGACCAATTCGGCAGACGTCGAAACTGCGATCACCAGTCCGCGCCTGACCGACGCCGAGAAGTTCGGTCCCGACGTTGTGATCCTGGGACCCTATGGCCCGCACGAGCCGTACGCGGAAGTCAGCGTCGACAACTTCTTACCCGATCTCCGCAAGCTGGCAGCGCGGGTTGTAGCCTTCCCCAACAAGCCAACGGTGTTCTTGGCGCTCCCGATCGCTCGCTACGGGGAGGACAACGACACGATTCGGCGCAGCATCCACGACTGGACCGTGCAAGTCGCCACCGAGATGAAGCTTCCGAGCATCGACCTTTGGACGGAGTTCATGGGCAAGCGTTCCGAGTTCTATGATCAAAACCACTTGGCGGAAGCGGGCCGACAGCGCATGGGCAATTTCATCGGAGCGGCTGTCAAGAGCTGGAAGCAAGCAGGTACTGGCGGCTCGGGAGCAGGAGGCATGAACGGAAGCTCAGGCGCGTCGGGCGCCTCTGCCGCAGGCAGTGGCGGTGCCGGTGCCGGTGCCGGTGGCGCGGGCGTCACGGGTTCAGCGGGGCTCGAGACAGGTGGAGGCCCAAGCCGGGGAACCACCGAACCAAGCGGCGGCGCTGAAGCCGGGTCCACGGCGGGACCCGCTGTCGGTGGCAGTGCTTCGACGGGTCTGCCAGCGGCTGCCGGATCGGGCCAGGCCTCATCCACCGCGTCAGCCTCGAGCTCTCAGGACGCGAGCGGCTGCGCAATGAGACCGTCGAACGAAATCCATGGCGGTTGGTTCGCTGCACTCGCCGCGCTCGCCCTCAGAGCAGCAGGGACGCGCCGACGGCGGTGTCCCGCAAGCCCTGCGACGTCAAGCTCTGCCGACCCATGACTGAGCGTGAGCAAAGGCAAGCAGCGCGCATGGATTCGGAACGCGCTCACCAGACGACCGTCGCGCCGGCATTGACGAAGTTCACAGTTTGAGTCGGGCGCTCGATGCTGGCGGTCACGTTGGGGTCGGTCGAGCTCGCTACGCCGCGATCGTACCAAGTGTGCTGTGCGCGAAAGTACTCGAGGGCGAAATGTACGGGCCCGCTGGTCTGATAGGCGCCAGCCGTTATTCTGACGTTTTGCTTGATCAGGTGCGGATCCGTGGGGGCGCCCAGCTCGTTCTGGGGGGCCGAGTCATTTTCGGTTTTGTCGAGATGCCAGACGCCCATGCCGCCCGCTAGCTTGAGGTGAATAGCGTCGACCAAAACGGCTCCCAGTCCAAAGGCGCCACGCGACTTGCGCAGCACCGCAGCTGGGTCAGCCGCAATCGTGCCCTCCTCGATGTACGTCGTGGGGCTGAACCCGGCGCCTTGGTAGGCAGCGCCGCCGAGCATGATGGGCCCGACCGAAAGCATCGCGCCGGCTTGCGCGCCCCAGGCATTCGTTTGGAGATTTTTTTTCCGTCCCACACCGCTCGGCGACACCTCGGTCACGGTTCCCTCCAGGACTTGCCAGAAGCCGCTGCCGAAAAGGCGCAACAGTTTTTCGTACTCGAACTTCAACTCGGCTTCCACGCGGGGAAATGGCGCGCGGTCCAGTTGGGCGTGGCCGATAGTTGCCGGATCGTAAAGTCCGACCGACAATTGCAGCCCGCCCAAGTTGGGCGTCGCGTAGACTAGGCCCGGGTCGAAACCGGGAAAGGGCGCCCCAAAGGCCGTCATGCCGCAGCCTCCACCGCTGGAGTCCTTGATGGCGCACGGATAGCCCAGGCCGTAGTCGTGAGCGATGTCCGCATCGACCAAGATCCCACCGCGGCCGAAGAGCGCCAAGTCGCTGCCGAGTAGAGCGCTACCCCACGGCCCCTCGAACTTTTCGTAGAGCTCCCTCGGGTCGATCAACGACGAAACGTTCTTCGTGCGGCTCCCTGAGGCGTTCATCCACAAGCCGACACGCGTGGTCACTTTGAGGCTGGGGTTGACCTGCTTTTGGGCTTTGAAGCCCAGGATGCTGGTCATGAATCCGTTGCGGATTCGTGACGAATGCAGACCGCCCGTCGAATCGGCGGTGTCGGCGGTACCGGTCCCTGCAGCTTCCTCGGGTCCCTTGGCGTCGTTCCCGACGGCGACGCTGAGGAACGTGTTGACGCGACCGTCGGTGCTCAGCTGCCATCCGTCGTACTGGACGAACGGCACCTCTGCCAGCGCGGGGCGCGCCACGCCGAGCGCAAGCGCGAAAGCGGCAGCTGCCGCCGATACGGTCGATGGCTTTGGCAGCCTCATGTCTTTTGCCCTTCGTCGACTCGACGCGACGTTTAGCTTTGGTTGCGCCATGTCTAGTGGCGGGGAATCGTCACCCAGATATTGCGGTAGTCGACAGGCTCTCGGTGATCTTGAAGAGCGATGGGTTGTGGGCCGGCGACGTCGGGAATGCCGGCCTCCGTGAAGCCAGCCGCAGGATTGAGAGCCACATTCTGTTGCACGAGCTTCTTGTTGAGCGCGACGCGAACGAAGGAGGCATTTTGAGTCTTTTTCGCCGGACTACCGTTGTCCCAGACCGAGCCCTTGAACTCGATTTCGTAGGTGTTCCACTCCCCGTACTGGAGACAGGCGACAACGAGGGGCGGCGCGACTTTGTACACGGCTCCGCAACCGTCGATGAGCGGGCCTAGCTTGCTGGTATCCAAAACCTGCATTTCGTAGGCGCTTTTTAGGTAGATGCCGCTGTTGCCCTGTTGCTGCACTCCGGCGTTCGATGCGAACGTGGGCGTCTTGTACTCGACGTGCAGGCAGGCATCGTCGAACGTGGCGTTGCTTTGGATGTTCGTCGGTGTGGCCTGGGGAACGACCTCCATCGAGCCATCGGGCAAGACCTTCCACTGCGCTGGCGTGTTCGGCTGATTCAGGCGGTGCCATTGGCTGAGATCCTTGCCGTCGAAGAGCAGCTTCTTGTCGGCCGGGTCGGGATTCATGGTCCAGGTGTTGTCCGCGCCCTGCACCCAGTTGCAACCCGTTGCCGCTGGCACGCCGCCCGAGCCGCCCGAGCCAACTACGCCGCCGGCGGCCAAGCTGCCGCCCGACCCAGCGTCGCTCGGCGCGCTGCCGCCGTTGGATGCGACGCCTCCCGACCCCGATTGACCCGTACCGGTCGAGCCGGCCTGATCCGAGCTGGCTCCAGACGAGCTCGAACCGGCCGTTTCAGCCGTAGACGAGCCGCTACCTGCGGAGCTGGAGCCGCCCAAAGCGGACGCCGGGTCTTCCGGCGTTGCCGGTGTGCAAGCGGTGCCGGCAACCGCGAAGCCCGCCGCGAGTATGGCAACCACGGCAGGACTCTTGTCACGGCGACGACTGGGCATGAAAACGAACCTCAAGGGAGAACCTCGATGCGAAGATTGCGGTAGTAAACTTCGGCCTGTTCGGCCTGCCAGGCGATGGGCCCCGAGTTGACCGGTTGACCCTTGGCGTCCATCACGCTGAGCACGCGATTCACGATGTGGCCGTTGACGGTGTACACGGCCATCCCGTCGTCGACCTCCAAAAGGCAGGGCGTCCAATCGCCGGTCACCTCGTAGTTGGCGCTGCGACCGTGCTGCACGAACCCGTTGGAGCCGTCGACCAACACAGAGGCTCCGCCTTCCGCAAACACCGTCTTGTTGCCGGCTGATCCTGGGGAGGTGCACCGAGCGTAGAGCGCGAAGATGTCACCGCTGCTCCCGTCCTTGTTTTGGAACTCCATGGACGGCGGCCACAGCTGGGTAACGTCCCCATGAAGGTGCCAAAGCACGCCCGCATCGCGGGGGTACTTGGCCAAGTCCGTGTAGGGCGCGAACTTCTTAGTGCCCCACTTGTAGTCCCAACTCAGCTTGTACTTGCTGTACGACTTGGTGGTAACCAGCGTGTAGTGCACCTGAGGCGATTGATCGGGCGCATCGGCATAAACGTGGATCGCCCCGTTCTCGGGCTTGAAGACCGCCAGCGCTTGCTCGCCCGACAGGAGAGTGCCGGGTGCCTTTTCTTGGTTCTGTCGATAGACGGTGAAGCCAGTCAGGTCCGTACCGTTGAATAGGTCGACCGCGGACGCGGCCCCAGCCGAGCCGGCTCCGCCTGTGCCTGTGCCTGGGGCACTGCCGCCGCTTCCAGCACTGGCTCCAGCCAGCCCCCCTGAGGCGCCGCCCGGTCCAGCCGTGGCCCGCCCGCCCGCGCCGCCTTGAGCCACGCCACCTCCGCCGACAGCTGTCAGGGTTCCGGCTGCTCCGGAGCCAGTGCTGCTACCGGCGGTTGCTGAGGCACTCGGCACGACCGAGGTGCTCGTCACGCTGCGCCAGGTGGCGGCGGCGCACCTCAGCGCGATGGGCAGCCCGGTCGGATTCCGAGCCCGGGCTCGCAGGGCGAGGAGCGAGCGAAAGCGGTCCCCACACGAAGCGGGGCCAGACCCCCCGCGGCAGTCCCGGTAGCGGGTCGGTGTGCCCGAGATGGACTCGGGCCGACACCGAAAGGTCTCAGATGACGACACCGACCCCTGACAACGACCGCGAGCACGCCGACGCCGAGCGCCGTAAAGCAATCGCGCTGTTTCGCTATGGCGTGATCGCCGACTTGATCCATATCGAGCGCGGGCAGCGCGGCCTGTATGCGAAACTACGCGAAAAGGCCGCACAGGAATGGGATATCCCAGGCACGCTCCGGCGTAAGGTCCAGGCCGAGACGATGCGGGGCTGGCTCGCCGACTATCGGCGGGGCGGCTTCGACGCGCTCCTGCCCAAGTTGCGCAGCGACGCCGGTGCGGCCCGCGCAATTCCGCAACCAATCGCCGACCTCTTGTGCGAGACGAAGGAGCAGCACCCCGACTACAGCGTCTCGTTGGTGGTCGATCACGTGAGCAAGACCGCCGCCATCCCGGACGGCGTCGTGCTCGCGCCTTCGACGGTGCACCGCGTCCTGTCACTGGCCGGGCTGATGCAAAAGAAGCCAGGCGAGCCCACGACCAAAGACCGTCGCCGCTTCTCCTTCGAGATGGCCGGCGAGCTTTGGATGAGCGACGTGATGCACGGGCCGGCAGTCATCGTGTCCGGGCGACAACGCAAGACGTACCTGATCGCGATCATCGATGACGCGACCCGGCTCGTGCCGTATGCCGCCTTTGCGCTATGCGAGACCGCCAGCGCCTTCTTGACGGTGCTCGAGCAGGCGATCCGTCGGCGAGGGATTCCAAAGCGAATTTACGTAGATAATGGCTCGGCTTTTCGGGCCCAGCAGCTGGCGATGGTGTGCGCGAAGCTGGGCATCACGCTGATCCACGCTCGCCCGTACACGCCACAGGGCAAGGGTAAGATGGAGCGATGGTTTCGGACCGTGAGGCTGCAGCTATTGCCGACCCTCCAGCCCGAAGACAAGAAGAGTCTCGACGCCATCAACCGACGGCTCTGGGCGTGGGTGGAGGGCGAGTACCATCGCAACCCGCACCGGGGTCTGGAAGGCGAGACGCCGGCCGACCGCTGGGCGACGCATTCCGAGGACGTGCGGCTCCCCGCCGATGACCTCAGCGAGCTGTTTCTCTTCGAGCAAAAGCGGCGCGTGCAGGCCGACCGCACCGTCTCGCTCGACGGCATCGCCTACGAGGTGGATGCCACGCTCGTGGACGAGACGGTGGTGCTCCGCTACGACCCGTCACGGCCTCGCGAACAGCGCACCGTGCAGGTCTGGCACCGCGGCAAGCAGATCCAAGTGGCTCGGCGCGTCGACGTGTACGCCAACTGCTTCGTCAAGCGCAACCACGCGACGAAGCCGCCGCGCGATCGCGTTCAGCGTCGTCAGGTTCGGCTCGCGGCTACCCGCGTAACCAATGCGCTCGAAGTAGGCGGAAAGATCGACCGAATAAGTCACGTTTGCCGGAGTCTAGCGCTGCGGCGGACGCGCAGCAGGTTGAAACAGCTCGATCGGATTCCCCGAAGGGTCGTCGAGCACGACCTGCGCACCACCGGGACCCGTGATGATGTCGCTGCGCAGCTTCACGCCCTCGGCTCGCAGCCGAGACGCCTCGGCTTCGATGTCGGGCACGATCAGGTGAATCCGATTCCACCCTCCCGGAGTTGGGCGGCGACCATCGGGCAAAGCCTTGCCTGCCGAGCTGGCGGGTCCGCTGAGGAGCAGCCGGAGCTTGCCGCGCACCACGTCTGCAAACGCCGGCGCAAAATTCGTCAGCTCGCTGAAGCCAAGGTGGGTCGTGTAAAAATGAATGGCGGATTCGACGTCGTCGACGACATAACGAACGCTCACCAGATCATCGGTCATTGGGGGGCTCCTCTACAGTGTGCGGTGCATGACCAAGAGCATTGAAACGCCAGAAAACCGCGCTTAGGCAGCGACGACGCTGCTAATCGCCGAGGCGCTCTGCGCGGGCGTTTCGTGCGCCAGCTCGGTGAGCAGCGCGCAAAACCGCGACAAGCCCAGGCGGCGCGTCAGCACGCAGCGTCGACCCACCAGACGCGCGTGCTTGCGAGCGCCCAGCACCGCGGAGTGGCTGTTGACGTCCGTGACGCAGATCACGAGATCAGCGCGCTCGACCAGCGCTTCCAGGGAGCTGGAGCCTCGGCCCGCCGTGTGCCCGCCGTGAAACTCGAATGAGTGGCCCTGGCTGGCAGCGGCCGCAGCGTAGCGCTGTTCGCCTCGCTCTACGCCTCCGATGAGTCCGATGTGCATGTGACTACCTGGGTGTTGGGCCAGATGCATCTAGTATAGTAGACAACCGTCCACCGTCAAGCCGTGCCTGGCGCTCGAAAACGGGTGGACCCCGAAAAGGGCTGCTGACACGCTCTCCACCACCGAGATAGCCGGAGACGCATGAGCCAGGATGACGAGCTGACCCGGGTGCGCGAGGGGTACGACCGCTGGTCCGAGGTTTACGACCACGACCACAACCCCCTCACCGCCCTAGAAGAACCCCGCGTTCGCGCCGCCGTCGGTGAGGTGGTTGGCAAATCCGTCTTGGACTTGGGTTGCGGAACCGGACGGCACACCACGTGGCTAGCTGCGGGCGGCGCCACGGTGACAGCCCTCGACTTTTCGGAGGGCATGCTGCGAGAGGCCCGTCAGAAAGCCGGCTTGGAGAACGTGCGGTTCATCGCCCACGATCTGCACGAGCCACTACCCTTCGCGGACGGAGCGTTCGACCTCGTGGTGAGCGGCCTCGTCCTCGAGCACTTGCGCGACCTCCGGGCGTTCTTCCGCGAAGCGCGACGAGTCGTTCGCGCCGAAGGTCGCGCGGTGATCTCCGCCATGCACCCAGCCATGTTCCTTCGAGGCAGCCAGGCGCGCTTCACCGATCCCGTCTCCAGTGAGGTCGTGGAGCCCGGTAGCGTCCCTCACAAGCTCGGCGAAATCGTCGTTGCTGCATTTGCAGCAGGTTTCGTCGTCGACGACATTCACGAGCACTCGCCCGATCTTGCTTTCGCCGAGCAATTTCCACGCGCGGCCAAGTACGTCAACTGGCCAATTCTCGTCGTGCTGGAGCTGCGGGTCGCGACGGCGTCGCCCGCCGCACTCAAGCGTGACTAGACGTCATCTGCTACACCAGCGTTTGG
>DATAKF010000450.1:0-17634 GCA_036261775.1 Polyangiaceae bacterium
CACCAGCGGGGCGAGCGGCGTGCTGGCGATGGCGTCGATGTTGGCAGGACGCACCGAGGGCGAGTGCAGCGACCCGCCGATGAAGAACATGACGAAGCGAGGTGCGCCCGCGAACGGGCCGCCAGCCGTGTAGCCCATCGCGCGGGCGACGGGCATGAGCACGAACGCCAGCGGTCCAAAGCTCTTGATCAGATCGCGCCGCGTGAGGCCTTTGCGGAATTTCATGGAGTCTCCGTGCGGCTGTTGAAGCCGGGCGAGGTGGCTAGCTGTGTCAGCACCCCGAGCAGATTTTGTCGGCCATTTTGTGCAAATTCGAAGAACAGCTGGCGCAGCAGCGGGTCGTCCGCCGCGGCTTCGTCACGCCCCGTGTAGAAGCGGAACAGCTGACGGGTGAAGCACTGTTGAAAGCGCAGCGACTGCGTGAAGCCGCGCAGCGCCTCGACCGGAGTCGTGGCTGTAAAGGGACCTTCGTCCAGGAAGTCGACGGAGATGCTGGCGTTGATTGGCTTGCCGGCGTCCATGGTGCGGTAGCGGCCCATGGCGTCGTAGTTTTCTTGCATGAAGCCGAACGGGTTGATGAAGGCGTGGCAGCCCAAGCAGCGGGGCTCGGCCGTCACGCCCTCGATGCGCTCGCGCTCGCTGCCCATGACCTCTTCCGGAATGGTGGTGTTCACGCCTGGTGGTGGGACGCCCAGCGGCAAGCACATGACCTTGCGGGTGAAGAAGACGCCGCGCTTGACCAGGCGCGTGGTGGTTGGGCCCGAGTGTGAAGCGATCACGGCGGGCTGGCTGAAGATGCCCAGTCGCTCGCTCGGGGCGGGCGTGAGCTTGCCGTCGCTGGGCGCCGCGGCAAGACCGTACAGAAACGCCGACGGCGCGGACACCAGGGCTACGTTCGTATCCGTGACGTCGCGCAGCGTGGGCAACGCCGAGCCCAGCTGCTGCTCCAAGAACTTGCGCGTGTCCGTTACCACCGCAGCCGCTACTTCTGCCGTAAATTCGGGGTAAACGCTGGGTGAGAGGTCGAAGTCTTGCGGCTCCTTCACCTCGAGCCAGGCGCTGAAGAAGCGCAGCAGCTTGGCGCGAGCGGCGGGTGTGGCGAGCACTGTTTGCACGGCTCGGGCGAGCTCTGCTTCGCCCAGCGGAGCCGCGTCTTCGGCAGGCAGCTTCAAGCCAACGGCCTCAGGTGGAGCGTCGGCCAACGTGTAGCTGAGGTTCTGCAGCAACTGTGCCGGCAAGAGCCTTCCGTCCGCGCTGGTGTGCACTTCTTCGCGGAACACATAGCCAGGAGACCCCAAGGTCACGTCGACCAAGTCAGCGGTGGCTTGTGCGACGCCTACGGCGCTGACGCTGTCCGAAAAGAACTTTCCGAAGCGTTCCAGGCTCGCGTCGTCGACCACGCCGCGAAACGCGCGGCGCACGAAAGCTTGCGCACTCGCCTGCAAGCACGCAGGGCTATCGGCTTCCGCGCTGCAGTCGATGACGCTCTTGGGATCGGCTTTCACCTTGCCGGCGAGCTCGGCGATCCATTGCGTGAGCGGCGTGAAGTTGGCGGCGCTAATGCTGAGGTTGTCGGCGTACTCGTAGTTGGTCTGCAGCGGGTCGCGCGGCAAGGTTTCGAACGTGCTCTTGCCGTAGTGCTTCGGCAGCAGTGCTTGCGTCGTCGCGTCGAGTTGCTGGCGAGTCAGGCGAAACAGCCGCTTCTTTCCGGGAGCGCCCGCCTGCTCGGGGAAGTACTTCAGCGCTACGTCGAACAGCACCGGATCTTTCGCGCGCAGCTCCTCGTCGGTCGGGCCGGTGGTGGTCGACGGAATGCCGCCGGTGCCTGCGCTCGTGCTGCTGGTGCCGCCGCTGCTGAGCGGCGGACCGCTGTCCGCTGCGCCGTGCGAACCGAGAATGGCGCCGTCGCAGCCGAGCAGTAGCAGGGAGACCAGAAGCGAACCGATGCGGGGGACGCTGAAGTGCACGGGCGGCAGCAAGCGCTGCCGCTCGAGCTCGAGGGTGCGACAGATGGCGAGCCTCATGCGACCCCAGTGGCATGGGTCTCCAAAAAGGTGGTCAGGGCGTGCGAACTTTTTCGTGTGCGTTCGTGTTACGTTGTCGCGGACGAGGCTATTGTTGAGCTCCTTCTCGCGCAAAGTCCTCCTTTGGCACTTGGTGCTCGGCCTGCTGCTCGGGGCTTGCAACGGTACCGATGGCACGCTGGTGGTGCTTCATGATGGCGGCGGGGCCGGCGGCAGCTCCGGTAGCCCCGCGGCGGCTGAAAATCCCTATGTTCCGAGGCCCGACGTGCGCTGGCTGGTGCAGCTCGACGGAGCTGTCGACATCACGGAATCTGCCGACCTCTTCTACCTGGACGCCGAGCTACAAGACCCGGCCGACCTGGCCGCGTTGCACGCTCAAGGTAGGCGCTACCTCTGCTACCTGAGCGCGGGTAGCCTGGAATCTTTCAGGGACGACGCGGACGAATTTCCGGATACCGCGGTCGGCAATCCGCTCGCTGACTTTCCCCGCGAGCGCTGGCTGGACGTGCGCGACCCCACGGTGCGAGAGTTGATGGCGCGACGCGTGACCGCCCTGTCCGAGCTCGGTTGTGACGGCATACCGCCGTCGTCCCTGGCCGTGCACAACGCCGACACGGGCTTCGAGCTCAGCGCGACCGACGCGCTCGACTACGCGCGTTGGTTGGCTGAGCGGGTGCACGCCGCCGGCATGTCGGCAGGTCTTTCGGGCCCCTCGGAGCTGACGTCGGAGCTGTGGCCCAGCTTCGATTTCGGGCTCGGCATCGGCTGCTTGGACCGCACCGGGTGCCGCGAATACGAACCGTTCGGCCAGGCAAAAAAGCCGGTGCTGCACATCGAGCTGGGCGACCAGGCCAGCGCGCCCGAGATCTGCAACGCCGCGAAAGCGTTGGGGTTTAGCCCGCTCATCAGCGACCAGGCCTTTTCAGGGCGCTGTATCGCCTGTAGCGATCTGCTCTGAGCAAGCGCGTGTTTTTGGGGCGGCCCTGACCAGCTTTGGCTCGCGCTTGCCACTGAGTGGATAGCTCCGTCGCCATGTCTGCCCCACGCGCCTCCGCTACCTCTCGCCCCGCGCTGCGGCTCGTGGGCGGAGCCGAGCCGAGCGCCGAGGCGCAGGCGCCTGAACCGGACCCGCGCGATTTCGACGCCGTGTTTCGTCGCTACTCGCCGTACGTGGCGCGTATCGCCGTGCGCTTGTTGGGCAACGACGGCGAGGTCGACGACCTGGTGCAAGACGTGTTCATCGAGGCTCATCATGGGCTCGGATCGCTCCGCGAGCCGGGCGCGCTCGGCGGCTGGCTCGCGCGCATTTGTGTGCGCCGCGCGACGCGACGCTTGCGCCGTCGCCGCGTTCTTTCATGGCTCAGCCTCGATGGCGTGGCCGAGCGCGAGCTGCCGTTCGATGTGAGCGCCAGCCCGGAAGAACGCGCCGAGGTGGTGCGGCTCTACCACCGGCTCGACGAGCTCTCCGCCGACGAGCGCGTGGCTTGGCTGCTCCGCCACGTAGAAGGCGAGTCGCTCGAGGACATGGCGCGGCTTTGCGCGTGCTCCAAATCTACCGTGCAGCGCCGGCTGCGCAGCGCCGAGACCCGGCTTCAAGAGGTGATGTCATGACCGAAGCTTTGCCCGACAGCAGCGCCGGCGTCGCCGCGCGTCGCGTCGCGCCCACGTGGGACGCCGTGCGTACCGAGCAGAACCTCGCGCGCGTGCACGCGCGTCGCGCCAGGCGGCGTACGCTGGCAGTGCTGGGCACCGGTGGCGCCGTGACGGCGGCAGCAGCGGCCGTCTTGTTGCTGTTGTTCAGCCAAAAGAACGTGTCGGCCCCGCAAGCCGTCGTCCCAGTACCGGTGGTGGCTCCCGCAGCCCAGAGCCCTAGGACGACCTTCGCCGATGGCTCGATCGCCCGCGTGAGCGACGACGGAGAGCTCAAGGTGGTGGTCGCGACGCCGCAGCACATCGAAGCCTTGTTGGCGTCTGGTGCAGCCGACTTCGAGGTTACCAAGCACGCGGAGCGCAATTTCGTGGTGGTGGCCGGGCCGGTCAAAGTAAGGGTCGTGGGGACGCGTTTTCGCGTCGAGCGCGCGGGCGAGCGAACGCTCGTCTCGGTGAGCGAAGGCAAGGTCGAGGTGCAAGAGGGCGAAGCGCGCAGTTTCCTGGAGGCGGGTGAGTCGCGCTACTTCCCGAGCGTTCCTGCGGTACCCAAGCTGGAGCCGCCGGCAGCCAGCGCTGCGGGCGCGCGGGCGCGGTTCTTGGAGCTGGCGCGCGGTGGCGAGCTCAAGGCCGCCTACCAGATCATGTCGCAGAGCCCCACGGCTGTCGGCACCAGCGCCGAGGATCTGTTCTTGGCCGCGGACGCGGCTCGCGTTTCGAACCATCCCGAGCAAGCGGTCGGCTACTTGAAGCGCCTGACCACCGAGCACAGCGCGGACTCGCGCGCGCCGCTCTCGGCTTTCACGCTGGGACGCCTGCTGCTAAGCCAGCTTTCACGGCCGGGCGAGGCGGCGGAGGCGTTTGCGCTGGCACGGCGCCTACGGCCCAGCGGGAGCCTGGCTGAGGACGCGTTGGCGCGCGAAGCGGAGGCGCGCGCGGCGGCGGGCTCGGCAGGACCTGCGCGCTTGCTGGCGCAGCAGTATGTGAGCCGTTACCCGCGCGGCAAGCACTTGCCCACCATGCAACGGCTTGCGACGGCGCCGTGAAGCACCTCGGGCGCAGCTTGTTCATTGCGTGTCTGCTGGGGGCGTGGCCGGCGCGCACGTTCGCGAGCGAGAGTCAGGTGGCGCTCGAGCTACGTGACTGCGACGCCCTCTCGGAGAGCGCGCTCCGCGAGCACCTGGAGCTGGAGCTTTTGACCTTGGGCTTGAGCCAAGTCGAGGCGCGCCTGGTGCTGCGCTGCGAGCCTAGCTCGGTCGCGATCGAGCTGTATCGGAGCACGGGCGCCCGCTATGCGGTGGCGGTGCGGGTCGAGCTCGGCGACACCGCCAAACCCGCGCGCGAACGCTTGGTCGCGTTGGCCGCTACGGAGCTCATGGCTCAAGCAGAGCGAGCCCACGCCGCCGTCCCGTCCGGCGCTGCGCGGCCGGCTCCGCCGCCTCATGCAGCGGCTCCGACCGACGCTGGACCGGCGGCTCTCGAGGTCGCGCCGGCCAAAACCAAGCCGCGTCCGCGCATCGAGCTGTTCGTCGCGGGTCACGCCGCGCTGGACGGCGTTCCACGAGCGGCGCTGTGGGGTGGCTCGCTCGGCACGCGCTGGGGTCTGACGCGCACGTGGTCGGTGCTGGTCGACACTCGCTTCGAACGCGGTGAAGCGAGCGTCAGCCTGGCAGACGTACGCTGGACCGTGCTCTCGGGGTTTGCGGGTGCGGCTGCCAACACACGAGCAGGGGCGTTTGGCTTGGCCGCCGGTTTGGGTGTGCGTGCCGGGTGGTTGGCCCTCGACGCCAACGCGCGCGCACCGAACGAGGGCGAGGGCTTCACGGCCCCCTGGGCCGGCGTCGCAACACCGCTGCGTTTGGCGTTCGAAGCGGGCGGCTTCGTGCTGCCCTTCATTGGTGGTGAGGTTGGCTACGTACTCGCGCCGGTGCGCGGTAGGGTGCGCCAGGGAGAGGTGCTCGTCGAGCAGCGTGGGCCGTGGTTTTCGGGCAGCGTAGGCGTGGCAGTCGTGCTCTGACGGAGTGGTCAGGTCGACGTCGTGCAGGAGCTGGTGTAGTGACACTGGCTCATGAAGACAGGGACGTTGTTTACGGGAATCGTCTTGGGGCTGATCGTCGCGGCTTGTGCCGCGCCGCCCGCCGCGCCGCCGGCTGCTCCGGAGGCTGCAACGCCGGGGCCCGTCGAGCCGCCGCCCGCGCCTGAGGCCGCCCCCGCTGCTCCGGCGGCCGCCGCCGAGCCTGCAGCCGCTCCGGCGCCCGCGCTGAAGAGCGTCGACGTCGTGATGGAGGCCAAGAGCGGCTCCAAGCTCGCTGGCAAAGCGGTCCTCACCGAGACCGAGGGTGGCGTGCACGTGGTGCTGACGCTCGAAGGCGTCGACCCGGGTGAGCACGGCGCGCACGTCCACGAAAAGGGCGATTGCAGCGCCGCCGATGGCACCAGCGCGGGCGGTCACTTCAACCCGCAGAGCAAAGACCACGGCTTGCCCGGCGCCGAAAAGCGCCACTTGGGTGACCTCGGCAACATCATCATCGGCAAGGACGGCAAGGGCTCGCTGGACATCACCGCGCCCGGCGCCAACCTGAAGGCCGGCGACGCGACCTCGTTCATCGGCCGCGCCATCATCGTCCACGCCAAGAAGGACGACGGCGGTCAGCCAACCGGCAACGCTGGCGGTCGGATTGGCTGCGGCGTCATCAAAGGCTAAAGGCTAGCCAGCTGCTGTTCGAGATCGGCCAGCAGGGCTTGAGTCTTCTTCAGGCTCTGCTCGGCCGTCTCCAGCTCGCCGCGTAGGCGCGCGACGTCACGTCGTTGGCTGTCCGTCAGCTGCTCGGCGTCGCGTAGCAGCGCGGAGAGCCGCTCGCGTTCGGCGAGGCGGCGTTGCCGTTCGGCTTCCTCTGCGCGGCGCTTTTCGGCTTCTTCTGCGCGGCGCTTTTCGGCTTCTTCTGCGCGGCGCCGTTCGGCCGTTTGGGGGCTCTCGGCGCTTTCCGCCGGCGCTTCGGGGCTCCGCGCCGCGGCAGCCGTCGCCGCAGCAGGCGCTCCAAAACCGAGCGCCTCGAAGCCGGGCGGATCCCGATCGGCGCTCAGAGCGCCTGGCGGATCTGGCGCGAAGCCGCCCGCCGCCGCCAGCGCCGAAAGCGTCGTTGCCACGCGCCGCAACGTGCCGTCGCTGGCGGCGTTGCCTGACTCTTGCAAAAGGCGAGCGGCGGCGTCGCGCAGCTTTGCCAGCGCCTGCCGGTGCGCTTGGGCGGCGTCGCGATCGCCCACCTTCACGCGCTTGGCGGCCTCGAGCAGCGCATCGAACGCTTCGCGCTCGCGCCACCACAGCTGGTTGACGGCCCACGCCGAAACGGGCGGCCGCGCCAGCTTGGCGAAGCGCGCCGCCGTCTCCTTGTCGCCCGTCACCTTCAGCTCGGCGCTCAGGCGCTTGCGCTCGGCGACGAAGTCACTGAGCAAAGCTTGGTACAGGGTGCGAACGGCGTCGTCGTAACTCATGAAGCGGGCGCGGCTACGGGCAGAACATGCGCGTTTCCGTAGCGTGCCACACTTCGCCCTCGGGCCGAACGAACACGGCTTTGCCGCCCTTTTCGACCAATTCGTTCTTCAAGTAGATATGGTCGCGCGGCTCGGCCTCGCCCTCGCCCCAGGGCTTGCCGACGATGTCCAAGTCGCCGTCGCAGTCGACGTCGCCCACGCGCGCGTCGTGCCCGCGCGAGGTGCTCGACACCGCGTGCTCCGTGAACGTGCCTTTGCCGTCGGTGTTCTCCCAAATCCAAGCCGTGCCGGTGCTCTCGCCGCTGTAGATGTCGAGGTCGCCGTCGTTGTCGAAGTCCAGCGCAAAGATGGCGTGCAGCTTGTTCTTGCCGGTCGCGACCGCATGCAGCGTCATGGTCGTGCCTTTGCCGTCAGCGTTCTCGAACCAAGCGACGCGATTGCCGAAATGCGTGCACATCGCAAAGTCGAGGTCGCCGTCGCCGTCGAGATCGCCCATCGTGGTCAAAGGCGAATCATCGAATGCGTTCGGGAAGTTGACGGTTTGCCACTGCGTGCCCTTGCCGTCGACGTTCTTGTACCAATACTGCTTCCCGACCAAGACGTCGTTCTTGCCGTCGCCGTCCACGTCGCCGATGAAGCCGCCCTGCGTTTGGCGGTATTGAAACGCCGCGCCTAGGGGCCACGCCGCCGTCGGATCTGCGCCGGGCTTGCGCCATTGCGCATCGATTTGGTCCCACACCCAGACCACGTCTTGCTTGCCGTCGCCGTCGATGTCGCCGACGGCGATGTCCTCGGCGCCGGAGACGCCGACGCCGTGGCGCTCCCAATTCGCGCTGGTGCGCGCGGTTTGCGGGTTCTTGTACCAAGAGTCGCCGGCGATCAGGTCGACCCAGCCGTCACCGTCCACGTCGACGGCGTTGCCACCGCCGGGCGAGTTGTGACCGGCTCCGACCACGTGCTGCGCCCAGTGATCTGGCGAACAATACTCCCACCACTGCATGCCGCCGCCGCGCTGTCCGGAGGCAAAGTCGAGGTCACCATCGTGATCGAAGTCGGCCATGCCGGTGATGCCCACTGCCGCCGGGTTCTCACTGAAGCGCCCCATCCAATGCGTGCTGAACGGAAACTTGGTGTCGGTGGGCTCGGTCTTGAGCGCCTCTTTGCCCGCGGGGGGCCCGGTGCGCAGCGTCGCGTCCGAACAAGTCGCGGGTGGCTTGGCGCCGCCGCCGCTACCACCGCCTCCCGCCGTAGCCGTGCCCCCGCCGGGGCTGCTGGTGCCACCAACGGGACCAGCGCCGCCCACGCCGCTGCCTGCCGTCGTCGTGCTGCTGCCGCCCGCTGGTGTTGCCGTCCCAGCGGCTCCAGCCGTGGGTGTGCTGGGCTGCCCACCTGCTGTGGTGCTTGGCTGGTCGGGGCCAGCGCCGTTGCCGCAGGCGGCGAGCAGGAACCCAGTCACGAGCCAAGTCGCACGCCCAGAACCCAGGGGTCGAATCACCCTGCGTTGGTGTCCAGCTGCCGTCGGCTCCGTCGCCGACGCCGAGCTGCCCAGGCTGAAACGCCTGAGGTTAGCCACAACGGCGCAAAAAGTGCCCATCTTTCCCCATTCCGCGCAGGCGCCACGCGGCAGCCGCAGCTCGGCGGTTCGTGGCCGGACGAGGCCGTTCCCGCTGCTCCGACGCTGGCAGGAGCTCCCGCGGCGCCCGCGGCTCCGCTCGTCGCCGCGCAGTCGGCGTCAAGCTTCCCGCACACCGCGGGCCAGCCCAAGTTTGGATCGCTCCAGCACTTGGCGGCTGTCGACTCCGCCTCGCACGCCAGCGGCGTGAGCGCGCGTAAGTCGAGAAGCGGTGTGAACGGCTGCTCGTCCGCGAGCGAAAACTCCCCGTCGTCTGCGCGCCCCAGCTCGAAGCCCTGCTCGGCTTGCGCCAAGCACGCATACAGGCCCTGCTCGGTCCAACGCAGACAGGTCACGCTGCCCGCCAAGATCTTGGTCAGCTTCGACGCGGCCGTCGCTGGATCTGCGAAGAGGTCGGCGGTGCGCAGGCGATAGAGACCGCTTTGCTCGGGCTCGACGGCGTACGCAAACAGCACCGGATCGCCGTAGCCGAGCAGAATGGTCTCGCCGTCGGGGGAGATAGCAAACCCCAGCAGCTTGGCCCGACGACTTACGACGCGCGTGAAGCTCTCGCCGCCGTCGGCGCTGAAGAAGAGCGCGTCGTCTGGCTGCAGCTGCCCGTCGAAGTCCGCGAGCGCGTCGGTCCGCACGAACACGCGGTCCGCCTCGCGAGCGTCAATCTCCGCCAGGTACGGCAGCTCCGAGGCTCGCAAGCCGGCGATCGGAAAGCCGTGCCAGGTCTCACCCGCGTCGTCGGAGCGCGCCACCACGCCCTGCTTCGCGTCGTTCAAGCCGCTCAAATACACGCGCTCAGGGCGCGAACGAGCGACGTCGACCGTCAACGGTTGCGCCAGGACCTCGCCCGGTACCGGCACGCTCTCGGACCACGTGGCGCCGGCATCGTCCGAGCGTGACAGCGCCGAGCGGTAGCCAACAGTCACGTCGGGCTGACTCAACAGCGCCACGAGCCCGGCGCCGTTCGTCGGTTCGCGGGTGATGTCTTGCACGGTGGCGGGCAGCACTGGCTCGAGCAAGCCCTTCCAGTTGCAGGCAGGAAACGTCGCTCCTCTCAGCCCCACTTCGCTGCTGAGCACGATGCGTCCGCCGTCCAGCAGCTCGAGCAGCGGCGCCTCACCAGCGAACGGCCCCGTCGCGGCTTCGCACACATGGCTCCAGCTCTGCCCTGCGTCCGTGGAGGTTGCGAGCCCATACGTGCCGTACAGCGCCAACCGAGACGGCTCCGATGCATCGACCTGCAGCCGCTGCGCCCGCGGAAAGCGACCGTTGGCCAGAGCTGTAGTGCCCGCCAGCAAAACCGCAAGCCCGGCGAGGAGACGAAGCCGAAGGGCACCGAGCATTACGGATTGTCCATGGCCAGCGTGCTCCGTTTCCTTTGCGAGATCTGTTTCTTGAATGTAACCAGCGCGGCCCGGCCCCCGTAGGTACGGGAAACAGGCCGACAACCAGGGCTTTGCCAGCGACGCCAAACGGCGCCCGCGCTGGCCCTTGCCGCGGCCCCCATCTAACGGGCTTCCGTAGTGAAGCAGGAGCAAGTCATGTCCAAGCGTTCGTTTCGTCAAATTCTGATCGTTGCCGTTGGTTTGTCCGTCAGTGGCGCGGCGTTCGCCCGCAACCCGCCCGCGCTCGTGAAGCAGCAGCAGGCGGCCGCCAACGCCGCCCAGACCAGCAGCGGCTACCGCGACATCAACGCCCGCTTCGGCACGGTGGGTGCTCGCACCCCGGAGGTCATGCGCGCCGCCGGTGGCTACCGCGACATCCACTACCGCTTCGCCGCCATCAAGCCTGCGAGCCTGTAATCCCCAAGCGGCGCATCATCGCGCGCACCGTGCCGGCTGGATCGCGAGCCGTCCCGCGTCCTACCTCGCCCAGCAGGCGAGCGGCGCGGGTCGGGTTGCCGCCCGTGCGCCGCAGGGCTTCCGAAAGCGCGGCGCGCTCCAAATTCTCGAGCTCTTGCTTGAGGTTCATGCGTTGGGCGTCGAAGCGCGCGCTCAGCTCCGTGGGCTCGAACAGCGCGCGCTCAGCCGGCAGCGCCCGCGTTCGCTCCAGGATGCGGCGCGGCAAGTCCGAGAGCAAGAGCTCGTCGCCGCTCAGCTTGCGCACTAGGCTCTCGTAGATGGCGTTGCGGAGCTCGCGCACGTTGCCGGGCCAGCCGTATTGCTGCAGCGCAACGAGCGCGCGCGGTGACACCGACAGCACGCGCGCTTGGCCCTTCACGGGTGGCTCTTCGGCGTAGTAGCGCTCGATGAAATGTTGGGCGAGGGCCGGCAAATCGTCCGGTCGCTCGCGCAGCGCGGGCAGCCGGACGTGCAAGATGGCCAAGCGTTCGTACAGGTCTTGCGCAAACTCGCCGCGCGCGATCAAGGCTTCTAGATCGCGATTGGTCGACGCGATGATGCGAAAGTCCACGTGGCGCCAGGCGTTTTGCCCCAGCCGCGAGACCACCTTGTCTTCCAGCACCCGCAGCAGCTTGGTCTGGAGGGTAGGCGGCGTGTCGTCGATTTCGTCCAAGAAGACGCTGCCGCCTTCGGCTGCCAAGAGCAGGCCATCGTAGTCGCGCACCGCGCCCGAGAAGGCGCCGCGCGCGTAGCCGAACAGCTCCGACTCGATCAAGTCGTTGGGAATTGCCGCGCAGTTGATGGGCACGAACAGCTTGGATTCACGCCGTGACCACGTGTGAACCAGGCGCGCCACCAGCTCTTTGCCGGTGCCGGTTTCGCCCGTGAGCAAGACCGGCATGGACGTTTTGGCGGCGCGTAACACGTCGCGCAGCACGCGCTGGGCTTGCTCGCTGTGAGCGACGAAGCCGAGGCTGGCCGGTAGAGCCGGCTCGGGGACGCTGGCTTCGGCGGCGCGCGCCAAGAGCTTTTCCACCAGCCGCGCATCGCCGGTGTCGAGCACGTCCACCGCGCCCGCCAGCACCGCACGCGCCACCTGCTCTGTGCTGGGAGCAGTCGTGGACAACCACAGCCAGGGGCCGTGGGGAGGCGGTTTGGGCGGCTCTTTGCCTGAAGTGCGTACCACCAGCAGGCCGCCTTCGGCGCCCGCACTGGCGCTCGCCAATGCGGCGCCAGCGCGCTCCAGCTCAATTTGCCAAGCAGCCTCGGGTGCCGAGCCGCGCCAACGCAGGCGGATCATGCTCGGATATTACATTACCGGTTGCAGCAATCTAATGCGGATTCTTGCGATGGAGAGCCTAATAAATTCATGGATTTAGGAGTTGGTACGGTCGGTGCTGAGAGCCACGGCCCAGAAGGGAGCCCTATGGCTGCTAGCTCGTTGGATTACGGTGTTTGGTTCGTGGTTGGGTTCGTGATGCTCGCGGTGGCCGCGTTCATCGTTTGGCTCGGCGCTCGCGTCATCAAGGAGGACGAGTCGGGTCTGGTCATCAAGCGCTACGGCGCTGCGCTGCCTGCAGGTCGCATCGTCGCGACGCAGGGTGAGGCGGGCTACCAGGCGGCGATGTTGCCGCCCGGTTTTCACTTTCCAGTTTGGCGCTTCCGCTACAAGGTCGAGAAGGTGCCGGTCGTAGTCGTACCGGCCGGTGAGATTGCGCTGGTGGTTGCCGCGGACGGCGCCACCATCCCTCAAGAGCGAGTGCTGGCGCGCGCCGTGCCGTGCTCCGACTTTCAAGACGCTCACGCTTTCTTGCTCGGAGGCGGCGAGCGCGGTCGTCAAATAGCGTTTTTGACTGCGGGTACGTACCGCATCAACCCGGCTTTGTTCGAGGTCGTGACGGCTAGCACTGCCGAGCGCTACGGCATTCACCCGTCGCGGCTGCGCATTCGTCAGATTCCGACGGAGTGCGTCGGTATCGTCACCACCCTCGACGGCGCCAGCATTCCGGCCGGTGACTTGGCGGGCCCGCTGTGCGAGGGCCATGACAGCTTTCAGAACGGCCAGGCCTTCGTCGACGTCGGCGGTTGTCGTGGTCTGCAGGAGCAGGTCTTGCTGGCTGGCTCCTGGAACCTCAATCCTTGGCTAGTTTTTGTCGAGGAAGTGCCGCTGACCGAGATCCCGATCGGTTACGTCGGCGTGGTCGTCAGCTACGTTGGCCGCGATCACATCGACGTCTCCGGCGAGACCTTCACGCACGGTGATCTGGTCGATCGCGGCCACAAGGGCGTGTGGGTCGAGGCCCTCTTGCCCGGCAAGCACCCGCTCAACCCGCGCGTGATGAAGGTGGAGTTGGTGCCCACGACCAACATCGTCCTCAACTGGGCCGCCCGCACCGAGGTGCACCACTACGACGAGCGGCTGGCGCCGATTCACGTGCGCTCGCGCGACGGATTTTCGTTCTCGCTCGAGGTCTCGCAGATCATTCACATTGGCATGAAGCACGCGCCGCGCGTGATCTCGCGCGTCGGCTCGATGCAGAACCTGGTGGATCACGTGCTGCAACCGACGGTCGGCAACTACTTCCGCAACTCGGCGCAAAAGGTCACGGTGCTGGAGTTCTTGTCGGCGCGCTCCGACCGCCAACGCGAAGCCTTTGCGCACATTCGTAGCGCCATCGCCGCTTACGACGTCGAGTGCATCGATACGCTGATCGGTGACATCGAGCCGCCGGCCGAGCTGATGAAGACCCAAACCGACCGCAAGATCGCCGAAGAGCTGCAGGTGACCTACGACGTGCAGCGACAGGCCCAGATTCAGCGCCAAACCTTGGAGCGCGAAACCGCGATCGCCGGCATGCAGGCCGAGGTCGTGCGCAGCGAACAAATGGTGCAAATTGCCGAAAAGAACGCGCTCGCCCAGGCCGAATCGGCCAAGGGTGCGGCGGCGGCAGTGCGGCTCGGCGCCGAGGCGCAGGCCATTGCCACGCGCGCTGCGGCCGAGGCCGAAGCGGCCGCCACGCGCTTTCGCGGTGAAGCCGAAGGCGACGCCTTGCGCGCCGTCGGTAACGCGCGGGCCGATGCCTTCAAGGCGGGCGTCATCGCGCTGGGGCCGGAAGCCTTCGCCGCCATGCAGCTGGCGACGGTGCTGGGTGAGCACCAAGTCAAGCTGGTGCCCGACATTGCCGTCACGGGCGGTGGTGCGGACGCTGGCACCAGCACCTCACGGCTGGCCGACGTCTTGGTCGGCAAGATGCTCGCCGCCGGCCTGAGCCGTACGAGCTAGGGCGCGGCGCGAGGGGTGGAGCGCTCAGGTGACGCTGGCGCTCCGCCCGATGCGTACGACGATGGCTGGCGACAGCGGCCAGCAAGCTGGGTGTTCGCTGAGCGGCTGCTGCTCACGGCAAGCCCAGGGCAAGCAGCCGCCGCGCGTGGATGGAGCGCGGAAAGCGCGTCCTGAAGCCCGCGAGCGCGGCCGACGCCTCGGCCGTGCGCCCCAAGCGCGCGAGGGCCTCAATCTGCAAAGCTTGGCGCTCTTCGGTGAGCGTGCTGCCCGGAAAGTGCAGCTCGTGGTCGCGCGTCAGCCTCAAGGCGCGCGCCGGATTAGCGAGCACCAGGCTGCGCGCTTCTTGCAGTAATTGCGCGTCGTGCGCGGGGTCCTCCCTTGGCGCGCTGTCGCTGCCAGCTGGCGCGACGGGGCGTGCCGCTCGCGCTGGTGACGCGAGCGCCGCCGTCTCGGGAGCCGCCGCCGTTCGCGGGGAAGGCGCTTCGGGCTCCTGGAGGGCTGGCGGATTGGCGACGCTGCGCGGGGGGGAGGCGGGCTCTGGCCGCCCCGGCCCCGGCGCCGACGGCGTCGAAGCTGGCGCTGGCGCGGGCGACGTGCGTCCGCTGACGGCGTAGCCAGCAAAGGCCGCGCCCGCGACGAACACTGCAGCCACCGCCGCGATGCTCCACGGCGCGCGTGGCTTGCGGCGCAGGTGCGCGCTTCGGGTGCGCTCCGCCGCTCCAGCCACGATGGCGCCAAGTTGGGCGGAAGTGGGCTCCAGAGCGCGCCCGTAGCGCAGCACGGAGCGCAGCACGGGGTCGACGTCGGAGTCGGGGCTGGACCAGCGTTTCGCCTCGGGTTTGGGCTCGGTCATGACTAGGCCTCCTTGCGGGGGATGAACGGTTGTGCGCGGCGCCGCAGCTCGGTTTGAATGCGCTCGCGCGCGCTGTACAGGCGCGAGTAGCAGGTGCTGAGCGGCGCTCCGCAGGCCTCTGCGACTTCTTCCATCGAAAGCTCCGCGATCTCGAACAGCACGAACACCTCGCGCTGCGCTTCGTCCAGGCCGTCGAGCGCTTGCAGCAAGCGTTCGTGCGCGCGCTTGACCCACAGCTCGCCCTCTTGTGCAGGCTGCACTATCGACTCTGGCAAGTCTTCGGTCGGGATTTCGGTCAGGTCGCGGTAACGACGCCGCTGCTCGCGCGCAATGTTGCGACAAACCCCGTACAAAAAGCTCTGCAGGGACGAGCGCCCCTCGAAGCCGTTGGCCAGCGCGACCAGGAACACCTCTTGGCTCGCGTCCTCGAGCCGGCTTTGGGGCACGCCCAGGTGCACCAGCACGCGCCAGACGAACCCGGCATGCTCCACGATCAGACTCGCGCCGCCCTTGCTCATGGCAGAGCCCCCACCGAGAGCCAAAAACGGCTGGCAAGCCAGTCGGGATCGAACCAAGTCCGGGGCGAGCCGTCGTGAGGTTGGTAGGTAAAGCGATCGCGCCGCAGCTGCCCTTGGGCGGCGGCTCCCGCGCCCACCACCCAGCTCGAGCCCCACTGCCACGAGCCCTGCAGCCCGAGCTCGGGGCCGAAGAACGCGCGCGTCGGATTGTCCTCGTTGGTCAGCGCTTCGGCGTGCACCCAACGCAGCCCGAGAGCGAACCCGGCGCACAACGCGAGTCGGGGAGCCTGACCCACCACGCCGTGGCACATGCCGCCGCTCACTTGACTCGCCGCGATGTCGACCCCCGCGGTGTCCAAGAATGCGCTGCTCGGCAACTCGACGGTTTGCGGATTCCAGCCAAACAGCGCAAACGAAAGCGAGAAGCCGCGTCGCAGCGGTAGCCCCAGGCCAAACCCCGCGCCCGGCGCCAATGCGGGCAGAATGCCCGTAGACGCCGCCAGCGCGGCGAAGACTTGTAGCTGCGGTGCGCCCTCGGGCGCGGCCGTGTTCGCCGGGGGCGCGGCCGTGTTCGCCGGGCGGGGGGACGGCGTCTCCATGGGCCGAGGCGCGAGCGCGGCTGCTGTTGGCGCTGGCCGCGGCGTCGTTGCGGTCGTCGCAGGCCAAACGTCTACATCCTCCTCGCGCGTCCGCTTCAGCTCTTCCGCCACGTTGGCTGGCAAGCCCTCGCGACCCGCGCTGGGGTCGACGCTCATGGCCAGTACGAGCAAGAGAGGGGGAGTGAGGGCCGAGCATTGTTCGTCTGCCGTCGTCAGCTCGCGCTCGCCAATGATTTCGTTCGTCTGCGCGTCGCGCACCGCTACCCGCACAGCGAAGCGCAGCGGCGCGGGCGCCGGCTTTGCTACGCCCTCGATCAGCACCGGAGCGGAGCCAGGCTGCGCTGCGTGCGCTCCCAACATCTGCTCCAGCATGCGTGAGAGGGCGGCACCGGAGGCACAGCTCTCGGCGCCGCCCTCTCTGATCCAACTCAGCCGGTAGCGCTCTGCTGCCGGCTGTTGTGCCTCCACCCCGGTTGCCCGGAACAACGACGCCAGAACCAAGGCGCAGCTCATTATTGCCGCGCCACGATGGGTTGTTTTTTGGCGTCGTTTCCCCAAGTTCACTCCGGCACGCGCAAGCGCGTCAGCTCGTTGCCGACGACCAGGACGTACTCGCCGTCCGGGTCCCACGCCGACCTAGTCGAGCTGTCGGGGACTTGAGGGACCGAAAACTGCCGGCAGGTTTCGCCCGTGGCGTCGATGACCGCCAGATTGCGCCCGGCCCCGGCGAACGTACGTCCGCTGTCACGCCGCACTTCGATGCCGGGGCCAAGCGCGCCTTCCAGCGAGTAGGCCCAGCCCAGCTCGCCTTCGCGCGAGACGGCTTGGATCCGCAGCTCGTCGCCGTTGTCTCCCACCATACCTGCGACCACCAGCTTGCCCTCGGCAGTCCCCCCGATGGCGCCCTGGTTTCCCGAGTAGAAGTTCGTGGGCAGCGCCAGCGTCCAAAGCGGCATACCGGTTGCGTCGAACGCAGCGAGCCCCAGCTTGACCACGTCGGGTCCGCTGCCGCTCCACTTGGGGTTGAGGCGCGCCACGATGGCCGCAAAACCGTCGTCGGCAACCGTGAGGCCAGAAACGCCGCCAACGCCTTCGCCAGCTGTCGGAACGGCGGTTTGGATCCAATCCGGGTCGAGATTGGTCACGCGTGAAATGGCGCCGTGTGCCGCGTTGCCGAAAGCGTTGCCAGCCAACCATACGCTGCTCCCGGCGGTCGCGAGCTGCGGCGTCGCCATGCCGCGAAAGGCGCGCGGCGTCCCCACCTGCTGCAGATCGGTGTCGAAGTTGTACAGAGTCAGCTCCTCGATGACGTCGCTGTCAGCGTTGCGCGCGTGGTTCGAATAAAGACCGACCGTCGCGAGCCCCGTGGCATCGACCGTGAGCGCCGTGTCGATGAGCGTGAACTCCGGCTCGGCGGTGAGCGGCTTGCTCGCGAGCAGGGCGCCGTCCGACGCAAAGCGCGCTAGGGTGAGGGTCCCGGTGCCCTTGTTGAACCCGCGCACGTCCACGATCGCCCACACCGTGCCGTCCGGTGCCTCCGCTGCTGCAACGGATTTGTTGGTACCTTCGCCGAGGGCCTCGAACCTCATCGGCTCCGTGAGCTCGCCCTCGACGCCTCCGCACGGCTGTCCCGACGCCGCCGAGCCGCTGAGCGACTGAGCCCGTACGCCACAGTCGGCGCCGTAGCAGCGATTCAAGTTCACGGCGTCGCCTTCTGACCCCGCCGAGACCACAGAGCCGCTGCAGCCGC
>DATAKF010000233.1:0-4288 GCA_036261775.1 Polyangiaceae bacterium
CTGCGAGAGATCACAGGAGTGCGGGAGGTCCGCGAGGGCGAGAACGCATTGTTTCTTTCGGAAGACCGAAAGAAAGAACATTTCCCTCGAGGGTTCGAGCAGCGAGCGATACCCATCTTATGGATCGGCGCAGGCGCCGAATCAGTTTGGCGCCCCAAACCGCTCGCCTCGCGAACCTCCCCGCCTCCCCGCCTCCCTGTGATCTCGATCCTTACGGAGTCTTGGCGAAGGGCAGGATGGTCTTCAGGTCTTCGTCGTTGAAGCGGAGCATGCCGCCGACGAAGTAGTCGCGGCGCGAATTGGAGAGGATGTCTTCGACGCCGCCGAGGAGCCACAGGCGGTTGATGAATTCGTAGCCGAGCGAGATGCGCCAACGCGGCAGCACCACTTCGCCGAAGCCGTACAGATCTTGGCGCAGCTC
This sequence comes from Polyangiaceae bacterium, assembly GCA_036261775.1. Lineage (GTDB taxonomy): Bacteria > Myxococcota_A > Polyangia > Polyangiales > Polyangiaceae > PMG-095. The sequence continues at coordinate 422 of DATAKF010000233.1, forward strand.
GAAGCGGCCGTCGAACAGCGAGGTGTCGAGGCCGAGGCCGCCCGTCGACTCTTTGATGCCGAAACGACCGGTAAATGGGCCGAAGCTCTGCGCGAACTGCAAAGAGAAGCGCAGCGAGTTGGTGGTCACCGTGCGCACCTCGCGGAAGTGCGGCGGGTCGTTCGGGTTGGTGGTGTCGACGTCCGTTTGCTCGAAGCGCGTCAAGCCCTTGGGATCGTTCACCACCTCGATCAAGTAGTACTTGTCTTCACGCGGCTGCAGCCGGATCTCGACGTAGCTCTTCACGGTGCTGGCCAAGAACTGGTAGTCCGTGCGCAGGCTGACAATGGTCTGGAGGCGCGAGATGCCACCCAAGAAATCGCCGACGTTCTCGACCGCGCCCTCGACCTCGTTGATCAGCTTTTCGTCTTTGGTCAACCGCCCCAGCGTGCCCTCGCCGCGATTCAGCCGGGCCGTGACCTCGTCGACGTTCTTGAGGGCGCTCTCCAGGTTTTGGCTGGCGTGGTCGACGCGCTCGACGATCTTGCGCACTTCGCCGGCGTCCCCACCCTTGCCGGTCGGGTCTTTGGCGACGAGCTCGCGAACCTCGCGCGTCGTCTCACGCACGTTCTCCAAGATCGCCTGGATCTCCGGCGCGCTCCTGGTCGAAATTTGCTGCGTGTTGACGACGATCTCGTGAATGGCCGTGCGATTTTCGCGCACCGTTTGGTTCAAGGCTTCGGTCACTTGCGCCAGGTTGCGCAGCGTGGACTGAATGTCGGTCTTGCCCTGATCGCTGCCGACCGAGGTGGCGAGCGCCGCCGTGACCGCTTTCACGTCCTTGGCGATGTCCGACATCTGCCGCATCAAGTCGTCCGTCGTCTGCGCCTCGGTCACGACCCGAATCTCTTCGCCCTCCTTCAGCTTGCGCCGGCCCTCGGTGCCAGGCGCGATCTTGAGCTGAAACTCGCCCAGCAGGCTGGACGCAACCTTGGCCGCGGCCGCGTCTTCGAACAGCGGCACGTCCTTGTTGATCAAAATGTCGATGCGCGCGACGTCGTGCTCGAGCTTGATGCTCTTGACCCGCCCGACCGGAATACCGGCGATGCGCACCTGCGACATCTTGGCGATGCCGCTGGCGTCCTTCATGCGCGTGAAGACGACGTAGCCGCCGTCGTTCTCACCGGACTTGGTGACGTAGCGGTAGATGAAAAGGCCCGCGCCCACCATCACGACAGCGAAGGCGCCGACCTTTGCGGCAGTGGTGATGCGACCGGCCAACGCCGCGAGCGTAGACGCCATGTGCGGAGGGAGCAACGGCCGTGGGTCCGAAACATGCTACAAACGGTTCATGGGCCGAACCTGGGTCGCACGAGGCAGCAGCTCTCGCGCAGGTTCGGCGCTGGGTGCGTTGGCCTGTGCGCACCTCCTGGGCTGCAGCGCAACACCCAGCGCAGGCGCGCCCGCAAGCGCGACGCGTACGCAAATCACCCCCGCCACCGCGAGCGACGGCGGCGAGCTGTTCAGCTTCCCCGAGGTGATCCAGTCGCCGCTGGGTGTGGCACAAGTGCCGCCAAGCCTCGGCCCCTTCTTCAGCCAGTGCCAGGCGGGCGACGCAGCGCTCGCGCGAGTCGCCGAGCGCTTCGCCCGGCGTCAAGCCGAAGGCAGCGCGCCGCTCGACGTCTCGGAGATCAGCTTTGCGCTACGAGCCGAGGGCTCACCTTACGTATGGCCGCGCGCGTGGACGCTGGAAGGCCGCGACCTGGAGAACGAAGCCGCCGTCGAGCGCATGCACGGCTGGCTCAGCAGCTTCGGCGATGGCGGCGAACGTCGCTGCGGCGTCGCGCTGGCGAGCACGCGCGACCGGCATGTGCTCGCGGCCGTAGCGGTCGACGCCCTGGCAGATTTGGAGCCGCTGCCGGTGCGCCTGCGCGCAGGAACGTGGGTCGACGTGAACGCTAGCCTGCTCGTACCCACCAGCGACGCGAAGGTCATCGTGCTCGGGCCTAGCGGAGCGCCCTACGCGGTGCCAACGACGTTCGACGGGCGCCGGGCGCGCGCGCGCTTCAACGCGGACCGACCTGGCACATTCTTGATTCAGCTGCTCGCGAGCGTTGCGGGCGGACCGCGACCGGTGCTGGAAGCCAGCGTCTACGCGGACGCAAAGCCGCCGACTTCGTTCTTTGGCGACGCAGCCCCGGGTGAACCCTCGGCGCCGCTGCCGCCCAACGCCGACAAGACAGCAGCGCTATTGGAGATGCTGAACCAAGCGCGCCGCACCGAACAGAGCCCTCCGCTGCAGCGCGACCCCACGCTCGACGGCGTCGCCGAACGACACGCCCAGGCGATGCGCAAGCTCAAGCGCATCGCCCACGACGCTGGCGACGGTGACCCCAGAAGTCGCGTCGAAGCAACTGGGCTCAGCATCCTTGCGACAGGTGAAAACGTCGCTCACGCGCTCGACGTCACGCGCGCGCACCGCGCGTTGTGGGCCAGTCCGTCCCATCGCGAAAATCTTCTGCAGCCCCGTTTCGATAAAGTTGGAATCGGCGTCGCGCTCGATCCCGACGGGTCGATTTGGGTGTGCGAGGTGTTCGCGGACTTTCCTGACCAAGTCGGCATGTCACGCTGACCCACCGGCCGGTCATACGGCTGAGGCCAAGAAGACGGCGTAGCCGAAATCACCGCTTCTAATGGCGATTCGGGCAGGCTACTTTCCGTCGCCGTGCTGCCTTACAGGGAACAAGCTCAGCGCGCTCTTGGTCGCATCGCCACTGCGCGCGGGGCGCGCACCCTGGTGGCCCTAGCCCTGGGCGCCTCCGCCCTGGTGCTCGGTGCGGGCGAAGCGCGTGCCCAGGCGACCTACTTCCAACTCGATCGTGCCCAATTGTCGGGCGCCCCGGACGACGGCTTCATGGTCTGGCGCCCGGTGGGCTCCGCCGAGAACCGCGTCTTCGTGAACGGAGCGCTCGGCTACACGCACAATCCGCTGCGCAGCGACACCGTCACCGACGATCCCAGCGTCAAGAATCACATCGACAACCCCGTCCAGGGGCAGTTCATCACGTACCTCTCCGGCGGCGCCCAGGTTCTAAAGCGTCTGACGTTGGGGCTGACGTTGCCGATCAACATCCTCACGATCTACGGCAACGACCCACAGGCTGAAGGCGTTGGCGGCGGCGGCATCGGCGACTCGCCGGTAGCGGTAGGCGACCTACGGCTCGACGTACGCGTCAAGACTTGGGAAACCGACAGCGAGTGGCTGAAATTCGGCCTGGGCGCGGCGCTGTTTGCGCCCACCGGCAACCGCGGCGCCTTCGCGAGCGACGGCGGCACCAGCGGTTCGCTCTACGTCGCGAGCGAGCTCGACTTCGGCAAGTTCTTTCTGAGCGGCAACATCGGCCCGCATTTCCGCCCCGATGGCAGCATCGGCGGCGACAACGGCAGCCTGTACCTCGGCTCCGATCTGCGTTGGGCGTTCGGTGCCTACCTGCCGCTCCGCGAAGGCAAGGTGCGCCTCGGCGGTGAGCTGTGGGGCACCACCGGCATGTCGTCGGTCAACGACGAGAACAAGTTCTTCGCCGGCGCCAACACGGACCTCGAGTGGCTGGCGCAAGGCCGCTTCACGATCGATCCGCGCGATCGCGTCTACGTGCAGGTCGGCGCAGGCACGCGCCTCACCACCGGCTACGGCGCGCCAGATTTCCGCATTTTGGGCTCCATCGGCACGTACGCCAACCTGCTCGACTTCAAGAGCAAGTCACCCGCTCGCCGCGTGCGCGTCTCCAGCGACGTAGACCTCTACGATCGCGACACCGACGGTGACGGCTACCCCGACTCCGTCGACGGCTGCCCCACCGAGAAGGAAGACGGCAAGCCGCCGCAAGC
>DATAKF010000452.1:0-4636 GCA_036261775.1 Polyangiaceae bacterium
ACCAACGCCTGCTTGGACTTCTTGGAGTCGCGCAAGGAGCGCCGCTCCGGCGACAACGTCACGAGCGCCGAGGCCGCTCTCGGGCCGCAACCGCACGTGCCATGGCTGCAGCCGTTTCCCGACCGCTTGCTCGAGCCGGACGCGCGCCTGGTCTCGCGCGAGGCGCTCGAGCTCGGCTACCTCGTGGCGCTGCAGTGCTTGCCGCCCAAGCAACGCGCCGCGCTGATTTGTTGCGACGTGCTGGAGTGGTCCGCCAAGGAGGCGGCCGAGCTCTTGTCGCTGAGCGTTGCCTCCGTCAACTCTGCGCTGCAGCGCGCTCGGGAAACTCTACAAAACGAGCAGCAGACCGGCGTGCGCGTGCGCCACGAGGCCACACCGGAGCAGGAGCAGCTGCTGCTCCGCGCTTACGTCAAGGCGACGGAGGACGTCGACGTCCCGGCGCTCACCGCGCTGCTCCGCGAGGACGTCCGCTGCACGATGCCACCGGTGGACCTTCGCTTCACCGCCCGTGACGAGGCCGTGGCAGGCTGGGTGGAAGGCGGCTTCGGTTCGGAGGAGTACCGCGACTTCCGCTGCATCGTCACGCGCACCAACGGGCTACCGGCAGTGGCCTGTTACCGTCGCGCGCCAGGCGCGGCGGCGTACACGCCGCTGGCGCTCGACGTGCTCAAGCTGCACGGCGAGCAGGTCGTGGAGATCACGACGTTCGAGCTTGCTCCGTTCGTGCGCGATCTGGATCTGCCGGCGACGCTGTGATGCCGGGAGTTCCCGCCCATCGCTTGCACTGGCCGGGGAGCGGGCGGCGTCTGGCCATCCGGCGTTTGGTGATCGAGCCTCATCAACCGCGTGCCTTCGACGCCAACGAGTGGCTCGGGTCGCTAGTCGTCGTGGAGCGCGGCGGCTTGGAGCTCGAGTGGCGAGACGGGGCCCGGCTCGCGTTCTCGCCGGGCGATGTGCTGTGCCTACAAGGCCTGGGACTGGTGACGCTCCGCGCGGCGGCACACTCGCCCACGCTGCTGCTGGTGATGCGGCGCTAGGCGAAGCGCGGAGCCAAAAACGGCTCTCGCGAAGTAAGCGCGTCTGAGATATTGCGGGGAAAGGGAAGTTGCGCGCCGGCTCGGTGGTAGACTGGTAGTAATGGCTTCGAGCTGGGACTGGCAAGGCTTGGCTCGAATCACGACGCTGCTACTGTGCGGCGCGTGTGGCGGTGAAGAAGCGTCACACCACGCAAACGGAGGAGCGTCGGGGACCGGTGCTACTACCTCGGGAGGCATGGGCACGAGCGGTACGACGACCGGGGGGCAGCACACAGGCGGCGTAAACGGAGCAGGTGGCCCGAGCGGCGGTGGCTCCAGCACCGCTGGCTCGAGCGCGAGTGGCAGCTCGAACGTAGGCGGTAGCGGGGGCGGCGTCAGTATCCTGGAAGGGCCTGGCACGGTGACGGACGCTTGGAGCAGCTACTGCGTGGCGACGTTTACGTCGGACTACGAGGTGGTCGACAGCTTCGATGAGCCCTTGTTCACCGCCCGCGCCGGAGAGCGGTACCTGATGACGTCGTATCCCTCCACGTTTGGCGGGCCCAACAGTGCTGGCCTGCTGTATCTAACCGAGCGCGGGCCGTTCGAGTTCGAGGCGGATCCGGGCAGCGAGCCAGCGCCTTTCACCTCCAACTGTCCCAAGAGTACTGCAAAGAAATTCTACGCCGTCTTCGACGACGTTAGCCTCTACTCAAACACCACTTTGACGTCGAAGCTGTGCGACCTCACCGCGGGCACCGCGCTGCCGTTGGACGGGGGTTACGGCTACAGCTTGAGCAGCTCGACCAACGGCGAGACCATCTACAGCGTCCAGCTGGGTCCTTACAGTGCTCAATGTGGCGCCGCCGAGCGGGGCTCCGTCGTGGTGCCGTTGGTCCAGGTGCTGAACCAAAGCACCTATTTGGTGCCGATTCGCGCAATCCTGGGACCGAGCTGAGTCCAGCCGGTTCACGCTCCCGATCGTGCAAGCGACTAACGGCCTCCGGCTTGGCTTTCCTCGGGTGTTTCTGAGGGTGCCAGTGGCGGCGGGCAGCGCGTCGGGTGGGAGGGTAGCCCGCCCGCCGCTGGTCGTGTCGATGCTGCTCGGGTTCCGCTGATTCCGCCCCCGGCCAATCGCATCGTAACGGTGGTTTACCCTATCTCGTTTGCGCCGTGATGAAAGCAGCCGCAGACGAATCGGGCGGGCCCTCTGGATCACGCTGGGAAGATCATCTAGGAATACGGGGAGAACCTGCAGGGGTGCAGCGGCGCGCCCTGCTAACCCTCTCAGACCGAATCCTGGGCCACCGAATGACATTTTCTCTCGCTTTCACCTCTCGCACTTCGCTCCTGGCGCTCGGCGCCGCGCTCCTCTTCACGGCCGCCTGCAGCTCGAGCTCGGTCGGCACTCCCGCCTCTCCCGCCTCGGCCGCGCCGTCCGACGGGCAGCCCGATCACAACGCGCCCATCACCGAGCCGCCCGTTCCGCCGCCGGTCACCGCCAACCCGCTCAAAGGCGCGAAGCTCTTCGTCGACCCGGAGGCGAACGTGGTGTTGAAGGCGAACCACCTCCGCAAGACCGACCCGGAGAAGGCCGCGCTCCTCGACAAGATCGCCAAGCAACCGCAAGCCCTCTGGATGGGTGAGTGGAACTCGAACATCTACCGCGCGGCCAAGCACTTCGTCGACCGCGCGATGGCAGACGGCAGCGTCGCTGTCATCATCGCGTACAACATTCCGCACCGTGACGCGGCCGCCGTGGCAGAGGGCGTCGGCGCATCGGCGGGTGGCCTGGCCTCGAAAGAGAAGTACCAGCGGTGGATTCGTGACGTGTACGCCGGCGTGGGTAGCCGCCCGGTCGCCATCATTCTGGAGCCCGATGCGCTCCCCGGTATCTCGAGCCTCAAGCCCGAGCTGCAAGAGGAGCGTTACTTTCTCTTCAACGACGCGGTGAAGGTGCTCCGGCAGAACCCGCAAGCAGCCGTGTACATCGACGCGGGCCACGGCAAGTGGGTTCCGGCGAAGGAGATGGCAGAGCGCTTGAAGAAAGCGGGCGTCGAGCACGCCAGCGGCTTCGCGCTGAACACCTCCAACTACCGCACCACCGAGGAGTCCATTGCGTACGGCAAGGAAGTCTCCGCCATGATCGGCGGAAAGCACTTCGTGATCGACACCAGCCGCAACGGCGCGGGCCCCTGGGAGGGCGCCAAGACCATCACCGAGATGTGGTGCAACCCTCCGGGGCGCAAAATCGGCCGCCCGCCGACGACCGAGACCGGTGACCCACTCATCGACGGCTTCCTCTGGCTCAAGCGCCCCGGCGAATCCGACGGCGAGTGCGAGCGCAACGAGCCCAAAGCCGGTGTCTTCTGGCTGGAGCAAGCCCTCGAGTACGCCAAGTAAGCTCGCGGAGGTGCGTCGCACCATAGCTGCCCTGCATTTCCACTCCCGGCGGAGCACGTCGATTGGCAGAGTCGACGGGCGGGACGATCAATCCGCCGGGGTCTGGCCATCACACCTTTCTGGAGGCGATGATGGGACAGAGGCTGAAAGTGGGGCTGGTGGCGGCGACGCTCGCGACGGGATGCGGGAAGCACGAGACGAGTGCGCCGCACACGACCGTGACGATGATGGTTCGGGGCGAAAACACGCAGAGTATCGAGGAGAGCGACTTCGGGGACGGCTGGTCGGTCCAGTTCGACCGCTTTTGGCTGAACCCGACGTTCGGCCTCGATGAAGCGCCGAGCCCCAAGGACGACGGCGCGCAAAGGCAGGAGGGGGCAGAGGCCTACGTCTTCCATGGCGGGGAGGTGCTCGACCTAACCTCGGCCGAGCCCCTGCCGGCGTTCTATGGGTGGGTGCTCGCCGGGCGCTCGAGGGGCTGGGGCATGCGGCTGCGTCAGGTCGTTGCGGGCGAAGATCTGCGCGAGAGCTCGCTGGAGGTGACGGGCGAGGCGCGTGGACCCGAAGGCGCGCGTGTGCGCTTCGATTGGCGCTTCACCACGGAGCTGACCTTCGCTCACTGCGTGCCGAGCGGAGCGGACACGTTGCTCTTGCCGAGCGACGGCGACTTGAACATCGACGCGGTGCTCGACGGCTCGGCACTGTTTCGCGAGCCTGGCGAGGCTTCGCTGGCCTTCGCCGAGATGGCAGCGGCCGACAGCGACGCCGATGGAACCGTTACGACCACCGAGCTGCGCGCCACCGTGCTGTACGATGTGCTCACCGGTCGTCTGGCGCGTCTTGTTGCGCCTGGCTACGAGTGCGAGGTCTCGGTCGATGCCTGTCAGGACCGGCCGTACTTGGGCGGCGCCTGCGACGACACGGATCGAGCGGAAAAAGACGCCGACGGCGACGGCGTCAAGAACTGCCTCGACGACGACCTGGACGGCGACGGCGCGCCCAACGAGCTCGACTGTGACGCCTACCACTCGCTCGCGTCGCTCGCGCAGTGTGACGGTGAAGATTTGCACGAGAAAGACTCCGACCACGACGGCCTGCGCAACTGTGAGGATACGGACATCGACGGGGACGGCTTCGACAACGATCGCGACGGACGGCCGTACCAGAGTCCCTACGAGGCGGAGGTCGACGGGAAGCAGAAATGAGCGCGGCGCTCC
>DATAKF010000458.1:0-7431 GCA_036261775.1 Polyangiaceae bacterium
ACAAACGACATACCGAACATCGTGAAGCCGCGCACGGTCTTCACCTTCGGAGCGCCCAAGAACGTCGTTGCGATCGGGTAGGTCACCTGATCTTCGATCAAGGTCGGGTTGCGGCCCATCCACTCGGTCGCGATGATTACCTGCGTGTCCGAGAGATCGGGCAACGCATCCAACGGTGTGCGCTGCGCGGACCACGCGCCGAGCGCAGTCAGGAATGCCGCAAAGAGGTAGACGAAGAAGCGATTCCGCCCGCAAAAGTCGATGATACTCGGAATCACCCCCGACGCCGGCTTGGGCGAGGCCCCGCTTGGCGGGGGCGGCGTTGGCTCAATGCCCGGCATGGCCTGCTCCTGGACCGCTGGTTGCGCGCAGCCGGCTTTCCGAATCAATCAAGAATTGCGCGCCGATCGCTACGGCCTCGCCGTCTTCAACACCGCGCAGCACGCGGTAATACCCATCGGCTATCGGCCCCAGGTCAACCGCTCTCGGCTGGATTTCCGAGCCCTTCACCACGAACACGATCGATCGATCTCCGGCGTGGATCACGGAGCTTTCAGGGATGGCAAGCGACGAACCGAGATCGACGCCCATTTCGACGGTCGCGAAAGCACCGGGTCTGATGCGCCCCGCTTTGTTGTCGAGGTCGAAACGCACTTTGAGCGTGCGCGTCGCTTCCTCGATGGTTGGAGGCAGAAATCCGATCGTGGCCTGCATCGGCTCGGTTTCGAGACCCTCGACGCGCAGCGAAGCGGGCGCACCGAGACGCAACCACGGCACGTCTGCCGCGTAGACATCGGCCAGCATCCACAAATGCGAGACGTCGGAGATGACGTAGAGCTCGGTGCCCGGGTCGATGAATATGCCGGCGATCGCTTGCTTGGAGACAACGACGCCAGAGCGCGGAGTGACCAGTGTGAAAGTGCGCTCTGGGTGGCGCGTCTGCTCGAGGCGAGCCACCTGCGCCTCTGGCACGTCCCACAGCGACAGTCGTCGCCGTGCAGCAGCTAGGAGTTGCTGCGTCGCGCTGCGTTCGGCGTCCGCGAAAGCCCCGGTTGCGTCCGATTTCGCAGGGGTGCGATCGAGCACCGAGAGAAACTCGAGCTGTGCGGCGTAGACCTCCTGGCTGTACACCGTGCAGAGCGGCGAGCCGGATTTGATGGTCTTACCGACGAAGTTTGCTGTCACGTGCTCGATCCAACCCCGCACCTTGCTGTGTACATGCGACGTCCGCGTCTCATCCAGAGCGACGATGCCGGTGGTTCGAACAGATCGTCGAAAGGCGCGTTGCTCAACGCGCGCCGTTGCCAGCCCGATGGCCGCCGCGTGGGCTGGATCGACGTTGATCGTCGAGTAGCCGGCTGGCATGTTCATGCCGGACATTGCCGGCATCGCGTTAGCGGCTTGCGCTTGGTGCGGATCAGCCGCCGGCGCAGGCGAGCCCTTGGAGTGGCCCGCATGCTCGTCACCAGCCGCAGGCTGGCCTCGGCAGGCAATTCCAGTAGCCAGTAGGAACAACGCGACAGTTCGTAGTTTCATGGCGAAGCTTTCTGAATCGGTCCCGCGACGGCGTGCTCGATGTCGGCCAGGGCCACAGCGCGAGCAACGAGCGTCTCGACGCGCGCTCGCTCAACGCTCTGGAGGGCACGCCACGCCTCCAAAACCCCCACCAGATCGACCGTGGCGGTCGAATAGCCGCTCAGTGACGAGGAGAAACTCTGCTGGGCTCGCGGGGCGGCGATGTTGACTATTAGGTCGAGCGTGCGGTTCGCGGTATCGAGGCGTCGCAGCGCATCGGCAACCTCGAAGCGAATCATCGCGCGCATGGCAGCCAGGTCATTGCCGGCGCTCAGGGCACGGAGGTCGGAGGCTTCCGCCCGACGGTTCTGACGCCGCACGTTGAAGATGGGGATGGTAGCGCCCACCATCACGCCCGCCGTGCCCGGGGCGCCCAGCATTTGGTTGTACCAAACGGAGGTCATGAAGTCCGGGTAGCGTTCACGTCGCGAAAGCGCCGCCATCGTCGACTCCTCCCGTTGCATGGCGCGCATGGCCGAAAGCTCGGAGCGTCGCGCCTCCGCCAGTTTCATCAGCTCGGCGATTCTGGGAAGCCGAGTGTCTGGACCGGCCGCCGGCAGGGGCGGGTCCGGAAACGGCACATCGGCTGCGGTATTGCGCAGTGCGTTCAGCATGGCGACCGTTGAAACGCGGTCCCCCTCGAGGTCTAAGGCTTCGATGTCGAGCGCGTTGCGCTCAACTTCAGCGCGAACTACTTCGTGGTGACCGCCAACACCTGCGCCGTAGCGGGCCAGAGCGGATTTTGCGATCGTGGTGAGCAGGTCGTGACTTGCGTGGTTGACCTGACGGAGGCCAGCGTTCAACGCGAGCATGAAGTAAGCGCGCTTCGCCTCGCGCACCAGGTCGACTTGCTGTGCTCGAGCTAACGCGGCCTTACCGTCCGCGCGTCGCTTGAGCGCGTCCTCCATCAGGCCGAGCTTTCCGGGCCATGGCAGCATCTGGCTCACCTGATAACGAACCATGGGCATCTCGCCCCCCATTCGTTCCGGCAGGCGGTCCACCATGATCGCGACCTCAGGGTCGGGAAAGAGGCCGGCCGCGCTGGCGTCGCGCAGCACGCTTTCGCGGTCCAGCGTCCGGGCTTTCAATCCAGGGTTTTGTGCGAGCACTTCGGCCACGAACGCGTTGAGCGCAGGGTCTGCCGCAAGCGCCGGCCGCGAACCGAGGAGCGTCAGCAGGAGGGCTGCGGCTCCGACCGCGATCGTGGAAGCTCGCCCTCGTGCTCGCCGGCCGAGCTTCCAGAGCTCCAGCAACGTTACTGGCACGAGTCCGGCCAGCACCGCTAGCGTGCAATCCGCAGCTGACAACCGGCCGAGCTTGAAGAGCGTTTGCGTTGCGGGAATGTGGTGAAGCCCCAACTGGATCAGGAACGAGATCATGACCACTCCCACGAGCTTCATGTTGGTGAAGGCTCCGACCTCCCAGAACGTCCGTCGCGCGCTGCGAGCCGCGAAGGCGCGGAACAGCTCACAGAACACGATCACCGAGAATGCAAGGTTGCGTGCTTCGGTCAGGTCTCGGGTCCGCAGCGCCCAGACGAAGACCGACAGTGTAGTCGCGGCTTGCAAAAGGCCGGTGACGACGACGGTCGTCCATTCTGCGCGTCCCAGTAGCGGCTCCTGAACACCACGTGGAGGACGCGCGAGGACGTCAGCCTCCGGTGGGTCCACGACCAGCGCCAAGGCTGGCAGACCGTCGGTTACCAGGTTAATCCACAGTAAATGCAGCGGAAGCAACGGCAGCGGCAGGCCAGCCAACGCTGCGCCGAGCATCACCGCTAGCTCGCCGGCGTTGCCCGCAAGTAGGTACACGAGCGTCTTCTGAATGTTGTCGAAGATGCCGCGCCCTTCGCGCACCGCAGCGACGATGCTGGCGAAGTTGTCATCGGCCAGCACCATGTCTGAAGCTTCGCGCGTCACTTCCGTTCCGCCTTTGCCCATCGCCACGCCAATGTGCGCTTCGCGCAGAGCGGGGGCGTCGTTCACCCCGTCGCCGGTCATCGCGACGATGGCGCCCTTTGCCTTCAGCTCGCGGACGATCCGGAGCTTGTCGCCAGGCGTGGCCCGAGCGTGTACGGCGTCAGCTGGGAGAATGCCGGGGCCCAGGATGCCGAGCTCGCGGGCGATGGCTTGAGCGGTAGCGGGGTGGTCCCCGGTGATCATCACGGTCTGGATGCCGGCGCGCCGCGCCGACGCGACCGCCTCGATTGCCTCGGTTCGAGGCGGATCTGCGAGCCCCAATAGTCCAAGCAGCGTGAGGTTCTCTTCTGCGGCGCCGCTCCCCACCGCCACGGCCAGCACGCGCAGGCCACGCGTCGCCATCTGCGTATTCGCTTCAGCCGCGTTGACTGCGCCAGCGGTGCACAGCGGGAGCAGCACCTCCACTGCTCCCTTGACGTAGAGCTTGCCGTCCTCGCGTTGAATCGACATGCGCTTGCGCTCGGAGTCGAACGGAGCAACGGCCCGCCTCGGACGTTTCTGCTCGAGCTCAGGCCGGAAGATGCCGCGCTCAGCAGCTGCGGTCAGGATCGCAACTTCCGTGGGGTCGCCAAACCCGCTCCGTTGGTCCGGCGCGAGCTCCGCGTCCGAGCAGGCGGCGGCCGCATCCAAAAGGTCGTTGTGGTTGGGCCCCCAGAGCTCACGCACTGTCATCACGCCGGTCGTCAGCGTCCCGGTCTTGTCAGTGCAGATCACGGTGGCGCAGCCCAGCGTTTCGACGGCCGCGAGCTTTCGCACCAGCACGTGCTGCGCCGCCATGCGCTGGACGCCGACGGCCAAGGCGATCGTGACGACGGCTGGAAGCCCCTCCGGGACGGCTGCGACAGCGAGTGAGACTGCCGATAGCGACACCTCGAGCAGCCCCATACCCCGCAGTAGCCCGACCACGGCAGTTACGGCCACGATGCCCAGGCAAATGTAGAGCAGCGAACGACTGACAACCGCGAGGCGGTGCTGCAGTGGTGTCTCCGCGTCGGCAGCGGTTTCGAGCAGGGTAGCAATCTTGCCCAGCTCGGTTTGCATTCCCGTGCCGAGCACTTCCGCCGTGCCCGTGCCGTTGGCGACCGAGGTACCCATGAACACCGAGTCATGACGCTCGGCCAAAGGCGCGTCAGCCGTTACCGGTTCAGCGCGCTTCTCGGCCGCCGCGCTCTCACCGGTGAGGGCGGCTTCGTTCGTCATCAAAGCGTGCGCCTCAACCAAGCGCGCATCTGCCGCCACGATGTCGCCGGCTTCGAGCAGCAAGAGATCGCCAACGACGACCTCAGCGGCAGGTAGCATGAGCTGATGGCCATCGCGCCGAACACGCGCCCGCGGAGCCGTCATCGCTCGAAGCGCGAGCACGGCCTTTTCGGCTCGGTACTCTTGGAAGAACCCAACCAAGCCGTTCAGAACGACGATGGTCGCGATAGCGACCGCGTCGACGAGCTCACCAAGCGCCGCAGACACAACGCAAGCTGCGATCAAGAGCCCAATGACGGGGCTCTTGAACTGCGACGCCAAAATGCGCCAAGGCGGCTCGGCTTGGCTCCGACGAATCTCGTTGGGTCCGGCCTCAGTTAGCCGCCGAGAGGCTTCGCTGGACGTAAGACCGACGGGCTCGGTGGGCGAGGAGGAAGCTGCGTTCATGGTGGTTCGCCTTCGGCGTGCACGGCACCCTGCAATACCGACGCCAATCGGACATGGGTACTCCCGTAGGGTATGCCGACATCTGGCGGCGCAAAGCTTGCGCGCCAATGGTGATCAATCGGTTTGTAGCTCTCGACGCGACAAACGGGCGAATGACAAGCCCGCCGCGGCGCATACGCTAGACGTCAGCTGTCGAAAGAGTCTGTGACCGACTGGGTCACAGCGGCACGCAGCATGCAGCTATCTCGCAACATGGATGAACGAGCCCGCGGCGATGCCGAGGCACGATTGAAGCGAATTGCCGGGCAAGTAGCCGGCCTTCAGCGCATGCTCTCCGAAGATCGCTACTGCGTTGACGTGCTGCTCCAGGTGGCTGCGGTGCGGGCGGCGCTGGCCGAAGTCGGCAAAGTCGTCCTGACTAACCACGTGCATACGTGCCTAACTGACGCCGTCAAGAGCGGCGCTTCGAGGGATCAGCGGGCGAAGCTGGACGAGCTGATCGACGTCTTTTCTCGGTATTGTGCGCTGGAGCCAAGCCGCACCCCAAAGCCTCGTCGGCAACGACGGAAGTAGGATGGCGCCGCCAGCCTTTGAGTTTGTAACCGCGCCGGTCACTTTTTGCGCGCGCGCAAGTCTTGCGCGTTGCACGACGGGATTGCGCCCTGGTCAGCGCAAAATGCAAAGGGTTCGCATTAACGACGCAATGCTGGCGCGCGGCACGCGGCTTGCTTAGGTTCCGGTTCAGTCAATCGTCGAGATCTCGTTCCACGCCCGTTGGCCCCAAGCCGAGTGTGAGCGACTCACGAACTGTCAACAATCGTTAGCTGGAAACACCCCGTCGAGCGGGAAGTCACTCGCTCGGCCGAAGGAGTCACTCAAATGAAGTACGTGAATATTGCCCTCTCGCTTGGTTTCGCTGCTTGGACGCTGGGGTGCGCTGCTGCCCCCGGCACGCAACCGCACGACATGAGCACAGCTCAACACGAGGCGATGGCCAAGAATGAGGAATCAGCGGCAACCGGCCATGCCGAACAACACGATCCGAGCGCTACGAAGGCGAAGGAAGCGTGCTCGGGCAAAGGTGGCTGCTGGACGTCCGCGTCCAATCCAACCGCTCAACACGGCGACGACGCCAAGCGTCATCACGAGCTCGCCGCCAAGCACCGGGCCGCAGCGGCTGCGCTAACCGATGCCGAGAAGAGCGCTTGCGCGGGCATTTCTGACGACGATCGCGACATCAGTCCCTTCGCTCATCGCGAAGACATCCAGTCAGTGTCGGTGCTGACGGAGACAGTCAAGTCAGGCAAGAGCTCGTCGCAAAAGGACGTGGGTGCGACTGTCGTGTTCCGCGCCGTGCCGGGCATGACCGCAGAATGGTTGCAACGCGTCGTCGACTGCCATTTGGCGCGCGCCGCAGCTGTCGGCCACGACATGCCAGAGATGAGCTATTGCCCCCTCATGCCGAAGGGCGTGAAGGCCAAGGTCACGTCTGCCGGCAACGGCTTCGCCGTCAACCTCTCTGGCGACGATGCTGCTACTGTCGCAGAGATCAAGAAGCGAGCGCAGGCCCTCGTGCCTGGCGGCGCCCCCGTCGCCTCCGCGCCGTGAGCTCATCGAATCAGGGACGGGCGGCCTTGCATCGTCCGTCCCTACGATTCGCGGCGACGAACAAGAGCAAGTCTGGCAAGCCCAAGTTGGTCCGTCACGACGAGGCGGATGGTGAAGGGGCGCTCCCGGCATCGAGCCTTGCCGAAGCGACTCGGCAGCTGGTTGCCAGTCACCTGACGGGCACGTGGCCTGAACTGAAGGGACGACCCTGGCTCGAAGTAAGGAGCTTTCTGTTGGGTGAGCTGCTCCGGCGCCATCCCGGATTTTCAACGCGCGAGTACCGACGGGCGCTGAGTATTTGTTTGAGCAGCCAACCGTTCAAACGGCATCGCTTCACCTAGTGAACCACGAGCCAGAGGACCCAGCATGGAAGCCCCTACGACTCGCACGCGAGTGCCCGCGGCCGTTTCTGTTCTGGCACTGCTGACAATCGGTGTCGGCGTGTACATGGCGCTCCTGCGTCCTCCACTTCTGCCCGAGGACCTCCGGGCCCTCGGCGTGGATGAGAAGTCGCTGCCGCCGAGCCTGCTGCGCTGGCTCTCGGTGGTGTTCACGACCTGGGGCGCGTTCATCACGGCGTTCGGTGTTCTACTACTGGGAGTCGCGCGAACACTTTCAGGCG
>DATAKF010000460.1:0-5261 GCA_036261775.1 Polyangiaceae bacterium
ATCGACGTCCAGCAGTTGGTCGACGGGAGCCAAAGCGTCGCGTTTGCCGACAACGAATCGTTGCTCGTCAGCGCTAGCTGGAGGGCCTACGGCTACAACCCGCTGTTCCGGGTCAATCTGGCTGACGACTCAACGGTGAACTTCGCAGTAGCTTGGTCCGACGCGATGTTCCAGCGCTCGGGCGATGGCAGCGTCGTCGACTGGGTCGAGCCGTTCGACGCCAAAGGTCCCATGGGTCGGTACGACGTGGCATCGTCCCAGCTGCTCGCGCTCAGCGAAGCCGGGATGGTGCTCCACGATCTCAGCGTGAACGCCGATGGCTCACTGCTTGGCCTGCCAGCGCCTGGCATGTTCGCGCTCAGGGGACCGAGCGACGACGACGTCGGCCAGATCGGCGCTGTCTTCAAGGAGAACCGCAACGCGATGGCCTCCGTCTTCAGCCCGGTTCGAGACTCGGTGTACGTGGCTTGGAGCAAGAGCTCCAGCGACGGAGACGCGGGCCTGCTCGAACGCTACACGGCTGACGCCACGCTCGAGTCCGAGGGCTTGGTGTCGACCAATGTGCCGCTCGCGACCACGCGCGAGAGCGGCTATACGCCCGCGCGCATGAAGATCTCCAGCGATGGCACGCTGCTCTTCTTGACGGTCGAAAAGGGCATTAACGTCTACCCGGTCGAGCCTTAGCCCACGCGCTGCTATTCGGGCTCGGCCAAGCGTTCCCGGAAGCTGGTAGCGCACGCCTCGTCCGCGTCGCGCGCACCCTTGCCCGCGCACGCAGCAGGATCAAACCGTGGGCCAAGCGCTGCGAGGCCTTCGTGTGACACGAACGGCAAGTCCTCCCGCCGCAACTGCTCGAAGCGCAGCGTCTGCGCTTGGACACCCATGGCTGCCAGCTTTGCCTGGGCGAGCTCCCGAATCTCGGGGTCGTCACTGACGACCAGTAGCTTTTCGAGGAACGCCTGAGCCGACGCGCGGTTGCCAGCTTCACTGAACAACGCCGCCGCCGTAACGCAGTGATACGGAATGTTCTCGTTCTTACCGATGAGCTCGCAGGCGCGCGCCAGTAGCCGCGCACCCTCCCGCTTGAAGTCGCTGGCTTCTTTCGGATCGTTGAGCTGAGCCGGCGCCAGGTACGCCAGGAACTGCCCGGCGGAGGCCCACAGCGCCTGATCGTAGGGAAACGCCTCCGTCCCGCGCAACAGAATCTTGCGCGCCTTACGGTAGGTCTCCTCCGGCACGCGCACCGACTGCAGCGTCAACAGCGCGTCGGCGTAGCGATAGGGATCGCGAAATTTGGGGTCGAGCTCGTTGATAGCGTCGAGGTACAGGTCAGCGAATTCGAACAGCCGTTTCTCGGTGAGGTGGATGCCGGCACTCACCAGCACGTGGCCGAAGATCAAGTCGGCAAGCGCGGCGCGGTAGCCGAGGCTCAGCATGCGGGTCTGCTCCGCTGGCGGCAGCAAGTAGACGTCGTGCTGCAGGGTGATGCGGCGGTGCGCGTCGACTAAACGCGGTCGCGCCGTTGCCAGCGTCAGCAGTCCGAGGGCGAGGGCGACCAGCGCCCGCCAGTCGCCGCTATTCAACCTCACGGCTCACCTCCAAGATTTCACGCTTGGCGGCTTGTCCTGCTTGGATCGAGCCACCCGTGCGAAAAGTGCTGAGCACTCCGTCGCCGTCCAGGTCGCCGTGGGCTTCGGCGGTAAAGCGTGAGAGGTTGGCGCTGTTCTGGGAATCGAACTGAAACGAGTAGGCATGCGGGGTGTCGAGCGCAAAGCCTAGCAATCGCCAAGTGGGGTGATCCCAAGTGTGGGGCGGGTCGACCACCAGGCTGGCGCGCGGCACGCTGGCAGGAGTGAGGGGAGCCGAAGCTGGAAACGCAGCCGTGAGGGGCGCCGAATCCGACAGCACATGGGCTCGCACCGCGATCTGCTCCAGGCCGTTGAGCGCTTCGCTCATGCGTGAGGCGTGCAGGTTCTTCAGGAACGCCGGGATGGTCACCGCGCACAAGGACCCGCCTATCGCGAAAAGCAAAGCTGCTTCAACCGGGGCCAAGGCGCGCATGAGCTCACGATTCGTACCCAGGAAATGGCTGCCCAGCAAGTCGACGGCGTGTGGCGCTGCCAGGCGACGTTTCTTCCGCGATCTTGGCCTAAAACGCTACTAGGGTCGTGGATCGATGACCTCGGAACGACCGGCAGACCAGGAAGCGCCGCAGGCGCCTCCGCGCGGACTGGCCTTCCCCGCGCTGGAAGTCGCGCTGCTCGCGTTCATCTGCTTCTTGCCCAGCTTGGCGATGGGGTTCGTCTACGACGACGTCATCTTGCTGCGTGACAACCGCTACGTGCACAGCTTGCAATACCTGGGTCGCGCCTTCACGCACTTCTTTTGGGAGCTGAGCGAGGGGACCCAGAACGACAGCGACCTGAACTATTACCGGCCGCTGGTGACGGTTTCGTACCTGTTCGATTGGTTTGCTGCCCAGGGCAAACCTTGGTTTTCTCACCTGGGCAACGTGCTGGCCCACGCAGCAGCTACCTACTTGGCCGTGCTGCAGCTCAAACGTTGGACGCGGCATCAAGCGGTGGCGGTCCTAGGCGGCCTGCTGTTCGCGCTCCACCCTTCTCGCACCGAGAGCGTCGTGTGGGTAGCTGGTCGCACCGACGTGATGATGGCCTTGTTCATGCTCCTGTCGTTGGAGCTTTCGTACCGGGCCGCACGCAGCGAGCGCCGTGGTTTGCGGCTTTTATGCCTGGCGCTCACTTGCTTCGTGCTCGCCCTGCTGTGCAAGGAATCGGCTGCTAGCTTGCCGCTCCTGCTCTACGTCGACTACGCGCAGTCGACTTCGGAGCCAGAAAAGCGCCGCTTCAAGCTGGGCATCTGGGCACATGCGGCGCTAGCCGCGGTCTACGTGCTGCTTCGCACTCTGATCTTTCCGGTGTGGGGGCTGGCGCGCGAAACGACCGTCACGCTGCGCTACGGCTTCCTCACCGTGTACGCCTACCTCGAACGGGTGTTGTTCCCGTGGCCGCAGACCTTCTTTCACCGCCCACTCGCTTGGGACGGCCAAGACTACGTGTACCCGACTTACGCGGTCGTGCTCGGCATCGTCATCATGATCGCTTACGCAGCGTTGGTGGTGCACGCTTGGCGAAGGAGCAGGGCGGCGGCGGCATTGCTGGCGGGCGTCGTGGCGGCTTTTGGGCCGCTGCTCAACTTCACCTACACGGGCATTTTTGTTACCACGTCCGATCATTTCTTGTATCTGCCGCTACTGCTGTTCTTCGCAGCGATGGGCGTGCTCTACGGCGAGCCAATGGCCCGCGCGCTCCAGCAGCGCTCCGTGTTGTTGGCGCTTGGAGGGCTGTTCGTGGCGTACCTCGCCGTCAACTTGCTACGCACCTACGACTATCGCGACCAAAACACGATGGTCGAGCGCGAGCTCGAGCTCAACCCGCATAACCCCCTGATGCTCAAAACGCTCGCCGAGGTGCGCGCGCGCGAAGGCGATATCGAGCAAGCCGTCGCTCTCTTTTTGGAAGCGGCCAAGCCAGAAAATAGAAAATACACGCTCTTGATGCCGGTCTGGCTGGAATACCAGAACTACCTGCGGCTCTTGGGTCTGCAGGGCAGTCGTACCGCCGACGGCGCGGTGGACGACCTGCAGCACCTATTCCACGAGCTCGATACGATCGTGCGTGGCGAGCCACCACCTTGGCGCGGCCGAGTGGGGGAGTTGCTGGTGGGGCGCCGCTTGGATGCCAAGGGCCAGAAAGACGCGCTCACGGTCAACAATCGCTCGATCCTTTCCGCCGAGGCCGCCTTCCTCGCAACACGTCTGGGCGAAGATGCTCGTGCCCGCGCGCTGCTGAGCAACGTGCCTGGAGACTTGGTCGACAAGCTACCCAACGCGCCGAATATCGCGCTGGCCTATGCGCGGCTCGGCATGTTCGCCAAGGCGCGCCACTGGTGCGACTTGATAGCCGCCACCACGCCGCTTTCGCACACCGACAAGCTTCCGCCGTCGCTGCGTGCTCGTATCGACCGCGCGGAGCGACTCGTCGTTCGCGCCGCCCAGTTCCCGACGGACGCGCCCCGCCTGCGCGCCGAGGCTTACCTGGAGCTTGGTGCCTACCTGCAGGCTTTGCGCGTCTTGCGACCCGAGGTCGAGGCGCACCCCGACAACCCCCGCGTCGGCTCGCTCTACGTGCACCTGCTGGTTGCCGCCGGCCTGGAGGCTGAAGCCCTGCGAATCGCCGCCGCCGCGCTGGGCCCCGAGCAGGCCCAGAAATTCGTGGCCGGCGTTCGCAACGAACTGCCCGATGCGGTCAAGAAGCAGCGCAAGCCCAGCCTCCCCGTCGACTGGTTCGTTCTGCAGGATGCTCCATGAATCGCAAAGCCGCGCAGTTCAAGCTGTCGGAGCCCGCGGTCTCGATAGGCGTGCTCGCGGTCATCCTTGGGGTCGGCGTCGCTGCCTGGAGCGCCTGGACCTGCGACGATGCGTATATTTCCTACCGCTACGCCAAGAACCTCATCGAAGGTCACGGCCTCGTCTACAACCTGGGCGAGCGCGTCGAGGGCTACACCAACCTGCTGTGGACGCTGTGGAGCGCTGTCGGCCTAGCTTTGCAGATCGCCCCGGACACCTGGTCCAACATCTGGAGCTTGCTCGCCTACGGCTCCGTGCTGCTGCTACTCCTTTCCCTCCACCTGGAGCTACGCCGCAGCCTGGCTGTCACGCGCTACACGCTGCCGGTCGCCTGCCTGGCCGTGGCGCTGCATCGCGAATGCCAAATCTACGCGACAGGTGGCCTCGAAACGTCGGCTTTCACGGCCACCGCTTTCATTGGCTATGTCGTACTGGCACGCGGTCTGATCAGCGGTCAGGCCCGACCGGTCCTGTGCGGCGTGCTGTTCGGCCTCTCTTCCATGCTCCGCCCCGATGGCGTGGTCTTTGCCGCGGTGGCGGGCGCATCGCTATTGGTCGTCAAGCCCGTCAAGCCGCGCGTCGTGGTCGCTTACGCGCTCACGGTCTTGGCTTTCTGGGGCGGCACCACGGCATTTCGATGGCTGTATTACGGCGAATATTTCCCGAATACCTACTACGCCAAGTCGGCGTACTTGGCTTGGCACGCCCAGGGCCTTCGGTACCTTCGCACGTACCTCACTCAGTACTGGGTGCTGTTCGTCGCCCCGGTCGTTTTCGTCATCAGCTACGTTCGAACGCGCCGCGCTCCGCAATCCGAGGCAGCCGCACTTGATTT
>DATAKF010000462.1:0-24495 GCA_036261775.1 Polyangiaceae bacterium
CACCAGCACCAGCACCAGCACCAGCACCAGCACCAGCACCAGCACCAGCACCAGCACCAGCACCAGCACCAGCACCAGGGGGTGTACCTGCTGAAATCTTCCGTCCAGGGCCGCGGGACTTTGCCTGGGCAAAGCGTCGCGACTTTAGCTTCTCGATCAGGGTATCGAGCGCGCGCTCCACGACGACGGCCAAATCGCCCGAAGGGTTCGCGTGACTCATCAAGTCGCGCGCCAGCTCGAGCTTTCGCTTCAAATCGTTGCTCGCGCTGAGCTGCAGGCAATAGCGCCCCTCCGAAAGTGGCTCGAATGCACGCTGTCTGCTCAGCCGATTCGGCACATCGGCCTTCGGAGATCTTGCCGCGAGGAGCTCCTCAATCTCGATACGGGTCTTATGTGAAACCTCTCGCAAAAGGTCGTGATGGTTCTCAGGCGTCAGGTAGTCACGCAGCAAGCACACCGCGGTCAGGTGCACATCACGCCGTTCCAGCAGTTCGAAAATGATTGGAAACCTCCGCGCCAACCGCGCCGCCGTAATGCGATGGAACGCTTCGTTGTTGCTCAAACCCAGCCGCGAAAGGCAGTAATCGAACAACGAGCTTGCCCCCACGCTCAGGTGCAACTTGCGCGCCTCCACCTCCGCCAGGTGCGCCACAATCCGCGCTTCCGTTCGCGCGCTTGTCGTCAGCAGCTCTTTCAAACCCGCTTGCAACGCCGCATCCGAAACGGCGCCCAAACACCAGAATTTCCCCTCTTTCATGAGCCCAACCTAACACGCCCCATTTCGACCGCTGCATTCGCCGCCAGTTCAACGAACACGAGCCGCGCCCCGCGCGCGGGTATTTTTCGCGCACAATCCTCACCACGCGCAACGTCGAGTCACCCCGCCTTGCTTCGGAGCGCTTCAGCGAACACGACCGCGCGCGTCACCAAATTGAGTCAAGAAGAAAACGCTGCAGGCAACGCTCACCCACCACTCAGCCTCCCTTCTCGCTCCCGAATCTTGACTTGGGTTCCCAAGCAGGAAGAGCAACGGCAACGGCAACAGCAACAGCAACAAGACGCGTCGCCAGGCAGCCCAACTAGGGTCCTGAACAGCTCGACGCTGCGCCGAACCACTCTGCCCTCCACGCGCGTGAGATCGACCGGAGCCTCGACGGAGATGCGAGCCTGCAAGAACGGCCAATTCAGAAAGCGAGGGCGATTCAAGACCCTGGCGCATCGCTGCAGCGCACATCAGCCACTTTGCCCAGGCAAAGTGCAGCGCTCAGCGCCAGGCAACGGTCCTGACGATGAAGAGTTCATCGCTAGCGCGCTGGCCGTTAGCCGCCGGCCGCTGGCCGTCTCACGGTAACCGCTACACGGCACGCTGGCCGCTGGCCGTCTCACGGTAACCGCTGCACGGCACGCTGGCCGCTGGCCGCTAGCCGCTGGCCGCTAGCCGCTGCACGCTGGCCGCTAGCCGCTGCACGCTGGCCGCTGGCCGCTGCGCGTTCGCCGCTGCGCACTGGCCGCAGCGCGTTAGCACTTCGCGCTGGCGGCTTGCGGGTTCGGTGCCCCCCTACCCTCGCAGCTGCGGCCCCACTTGCTTCGCGAGCCGCTTCGAAATCGCGCGCCATCGACGCGCGTGAGTCAGCGACCAACCCAGCATGGGAACCGTACCGAGGAGCCAGGTGCGATCGAACAGCCACAGCAGCGCAGACGCGACTACCAACGTGACCGCGAAGCCGGCGAGTGCCTTGACCCCCTCCTCCGACACTTCGACGCGAAGTTGGCCCCAATTGGGCTCGGTTCCCAGCCGGTGCTGGCACTCCTCGCAAACCCGGGCCCCGCGCCGATGAGGCAGCTCGCAGACCTCGCAGTAGATGATGTCGACCGGGTCCGGAATCACTTCTTGCTCGTAGCCAGCGCGATCTGCTCGTCCAAAGCCTCGAGCATGAGCCGATTGCCGTCTTGCGAGTAGCCCTTCAAGGCTTCGGCGCAGCGCGGAACGTCGGCCAGGAACTTATCGAGCGTGGCCGTATCCAGCACCTCAGCGTGATGCCCGTAGCCCAGCTGCTGCAAGTAGAGAGCGTTCAAGGTCTGCTCGAACTGCCCCTTCACCGGCAGAGACAACATCGGCTTCCGCAAGTACACGGCTTCGCTCATCAGCGTGTAGCCGCCGCCCGCCACCACGGCGCGCGAGGTGCGCAGGTCGTCGATGAACCCAGCTTCGCTGAAGGGGCGGAAGGTCAGGTTGCCTTCGACCTCGTCGGTCTTGATGCCGCGGCGCACGCCGTACACGCGACAAGGCAGGCCACTCTTTTTCAGCGCGGTCATCAGGTCGGTGTTGGTGGTGGAGGTTTGGTACACCAGCAGATGCTCGCCCGGCTCGGATTTGGCAGACAGGATTTCTGGACGCAAAATCGAGGGCAAGAGGGTAGTGCGGTCTTTGCGCAGCTCGGGGTAAAAGAACGTGGCCACCAGGTAGTGAAAGCAGCCGGGCAGCTTGGCTTTCACGATGCTTTTGGTGAGCTCGAACTCTGCTTCGTGACCGGCCAGCAGCTCGGGGGCGTGCTTGGCGCGGTTGATGATCTGCATGTTGTCGACGCTGATGCAGGGCAGCATATGATTGGTCGCGTACAGGTAGCTGAACGACTCGAAGTCGCTGACCACCACGTCGGGCCGAAACTCGTCCACCAGGTCGAAGTAGGCCTTGATGTTCTCTGGAAAGCCTTTGACCGCGTTCTTCAAGTTCTCGAGCAAGGTGCCGAGCTTGCGCACGGAGTTGCCCTCGTACTGAATCGTGAGGCCCCAGATCTTGTGCACGTTCTCGAAGCGCTGAGCCAAATAGTCGCGGGCGCGGCCGGAGACGACGACGTGCACTTCGTGCTGCTTGGTCAGGTGCTCGAGAATGACGCTCGAGCGCGTGGCATGTCCCATCCCTTCGCCGACCACACCGTACAAGATCCGCATGCCGCGACCATAACCTGGCGCCACCAGGCTGGCGAACGGAGCGCGCTCGAGGCAGGATTGCTGCGATGGTAGCGATCGCGCCTACTTTGCCCTTGGTGTTTTTTCCTGGCGCCGGCGGGCGAGTCGAACACCTACGCCCAATCGCCGAACGGCTCGCACACCGACGCCAAACTAGCATCTGCGAATACCCCGGGCTCGGCGGCGTCGCGCCCAACCCCAACCTCAACAGCTTGTCGGACTTGCGGCGCTACGTGCTGTCGGGGCTACCCGAGCGCTTCGACCTGGTTACGATGTCGATGGGTGGCGTGCTCGGTCTGCAGATCGCGCTCGAGCAGCCCGAGCGCATCCGCAAGCTGACGTTGATGGCTACCTCCGGCGGGGTCGACGTGAGCGCACTTGGCGGCATCGACTGGCGCGACAGCTTTCGTCGGGTTCAGCCCAACGCGCCTAGTTGGTTCCTGGAAGATCGCACTGACGTGACGCCTCGCTTGAGTCAGGTCCAGCAACCCACGCTCTTGATCTACGGCGACGCCGACCTGATCGCTCCACCGCGCGTGGGCCAACTTTTGCTAGAAAAGCTGCCGAATGCGCGCCTGGAGGTGATTCCGGACGCGACCCATGACCTCGAAATCGACTACCCCGACTTGATCGCCGCGATGATCGAGGCGCACCTGCGCATGCCCGAAGACGCCGACCCGGCCCGAGCCGTCGTGTTCGCGCCCGAGCGCGCGTGAACGCAGCCCAGCCTCAGCAGACCAGGCTGCTTCCAGGGCTGACGTTGAGCTTGCTGCAGTTGGCTTTGTAGTAGTCGGCGCGCGTGACAGCCGAGGCGGAGCCAGGGCATTCGATGCCGCCGTTGATGATGCGCGTAGTCTGTGCAAAATCGCCTGCCGTGATGGCTTGGTGACAGTTCTTGGTGCCGTTCGTGCCCGGATTGTTGTGCACGACCCAGAACCAGAGCGCGGTCTGCCAATTGGTGACGGCGTCGGTCGAGACCATGCCCGGGTTGCCGACCAGGTTTTTCTGCAGGTAGTCGCCGGCGGCTTGGTAGTTGGATTGCCCGGTGAGCTGAATCGCGCCGCGGCCGTGAAAGTCGCCGGAATTCGAGGGCTGCCCGGCTTCGTCGGTCTGCTCCAAGAACGCGGTCTCTTTGGCGACGTGCGCGAAGAAGGCGGCGATTTCGCGCTTGTCCGCCTCGGCGTTGCCGCTGCTCGCAAACTGGCCAAAGCCTTTGAGCGCCGTACACAGCGCCGAGTAGCTATACAGCGCCTTCTCTTGGTGGCCCTGCCACGGCGGAATGAACATGGCGTGGAACGTCGCTTCGCCCGCGGGCAAGAGCTTGTCGAGCACGCAGTCGCCGTTGTTGACGACCGGACCCGAGCCGCCGCTGCCGCTGCCACCGCTCGAGACCGGATCACACGAGTACGGCGACCAGAAGAAGGTGCTGATCAATGGGTCGTAGCCAGGGTTGGCTTCGTTGGCGATGAACGCTTTGCCCATGAACATGACCTTGTCGCCCGCTGCGTAGTCTTTGCCCGCCATCCAGGCCGGAAACGTGCAGGTCTCGGTGGGCTTGCTGCCGCCAGCGCCGCCGCTGCTCACGCTGCCGGCGGTACCGAGGCTGCCGCCGATGGAGGCGGAGCCGCTCGTGTTCGAGGTCGAGCCACCGACGACGCTGGTATTGCCGCCGGTCGTCGAAGCGCCCGCGCTCGCGAGGCTGCCAGCCTGGGCGACGCCAGACCCGGCCACGCCCTGCCCGGCTTGGCCAATTGGCCCTTCCAGGTCGCCGACCGGCTCGGCCGAGCAGGAAACGCAGGCGACGAGCGGTACTGCCGCCAGCGCCAAGATCCGTAGCCGACTCGCCCACGACAACCGAATGCGACGCATCACCCGTCCAAGTTACCAACCCGTTTCGCCTCCTCCGTGGTCGATTTCTATCGGTCTTTGCGGCACTTCAAGGCCAGAAGCGTCACTTCGATCAATTTTCCAACCTCATCACTACGCGCGCAAGTAGCGCGTCTCTGGGTTTTCGCGGCGCCAGATCACGAAGTCCATGAAGTAGTGGTGCAGGTTCACGAACGCGAACAGCGCCGCGAAATACGGAGTGGGCCCGAGGTCGGAAAAGCGAGCAGCGCGCTTGTCGACGAGAGCGGCGTCGAGCGCTGATGGCAGCAGGTGAAAGAGCACGAGCCCGAGCCCCACGGCGCTGGCCGCCCACGCGCCCAGCACGACCGCGACCGGCCGTCCAAAATCGGGCGGACCTTCGTGGGCGCTGGCGTGCCCGCGCTTGAGCAGCCACACGAAGTACAGGTACTGCAGCGAATGCAGCGCTGGAATCAGATACATAAATAGTGGATCGAGCCCGCTATACACGGTCCAGAGCCAGACCGAGCAGAGCAGGCCGACTAGCGGCGACCACTCCAGGCTGCGTTCTTGGCGCCACTTGCGCACGAGCACGAACGCGAGCGGCAGCGCGCTCAGGAAGAACGCCCAGCGCGTCACCGGTTCGAGCCAAACCGGATGAGCGAGCGTGGTGTAGATGACGCCCTTCTCCTCGACGCTGCGGCCCGGGTCGAACGGGCTCGCCCACGCGTAGGCCCAGCCGGCAAAACAATGCCCGAGCACGACGCGTCGCTCGAGCAGGCCATAGCTCACGCCACGGCGTGCAGACAGCACCGTGAGCACACCAAAGCCTTGCTTCACATAGTGCCAGCCAACGAGCAAAAACATCAGCTGCGTGAGCGCGCCCACCGAGCGAGCCGACTCGGTCAAGAGCGCAATGACGGCCCAAACGAGCAGCAGCGCGGGCGCGACGAAGCCGGCGAACCAGTAGCGCAAGCGTTGTGCGCGCGACTGCTGCGCACCGAACAGGCGCGCCTTCACGTCGCGATAGAACAGCAAGTACGTGACCGCGAAGTGGGGATCGTTGATGACGTGCGCCGCGTGAAAGGTGAGAAAGCCGACGAGCAGCTCGCTGTCGTCGAGCCCCAAGCCGCGCGGCAGCAGCCAACACAGAGGCAAGAGCAGCAGGCTGGCGCCGCCCGTGAGCAAGAACTCGCGCGAGCGCGACGGCGCAGCGAGCGCGGAGCGCGCATCTTCGCCGACCGAGCTGCCGTTCGGCACGCTCTGAGTTACCGCCGCACGGCTCACGCAGCATCCGTATCACACACCCCACACGTGGAGAAACCGAGTACGATGGCGCCGTAGGTTGCCCGATGCCGCAGGGAGGGACCTCACCTTCGAGCCGCGGTTGTCGCTGCTCGAGAAAAAGGCTCCGCTCGAGTGCGGCGAGTGCACGGGCCGCGCGGGCTGCGGCGAGTATTGGCAAACAACCTGCACGGCTCGTGCGTCGCAGCGACTACGACGCGCGGGAGCCGGCGAATGGCGGGGCCCGTCGTGCCCGGGTGACGCCGAAGCCGGCGCCCATTCGGGCGGCACCGGTAGGGCCACGCGAGCCACCAAGCGGCGCCCCGAGCAGCGCGGGCGTCTTGGGCCAACCAAGGTGGCGCGCCGACAGTTTCGTCGGCAGCCACAGCGCGGGGCGGCCAAACCGGCGGTCCGGTGCCTCCTCCCAAGGCAGGTTGTGGTTGTCACGCGGCCGGTTCCCCGCATAATTCGGGCTTGGCCGTATGGGCGCTGCTCGGGACGTTCGTGGTTTGGCGCCGGCGCGCCCGCCTGCTCTTGCCAGTGCTGGCGTTGGCAGGCTGTGGGAACGAGGCGGAGCCGGCAGCCAAGCCCGACGAGGGCGAGGAATGCACCGGCGACTTCGACCTGTTCGAGCCTGGCATGACGCAGCTAGCCGAACCCGGTGAAATCACGGTGGAGCTGACGAACGCGGAGCCGTCGCCGCCGGTGGTGCGCCGTGACAACGTCTGGTGGCTGAAGCTCACGGACGCGGAAGGCACCCCGATCTCGGGAGCGACGCTGCTGGCGAGCCCCTACATGCCCAAGCACCAGCACGGCGCCGCCGAGGTGGTGGTAGAAGATCTGGGCGAGGGCGAATACCGGCTCTCGCCCATCGAGCTCATCATGCCCGGCGTTTGGGAAATACTGCTCAGCGTGACGCCCGCGGAAGGCGAAGCGAGCGAAACCTCGTTTCGCTTCTGCATCGCCGAGCGTTGAGCCATGTCGAGCGGCTTGGTGCTGGGAGCCTGCGTGGCGGCTGTCGTGGCGGCAGCGCTCGCGGGCTGCGCCGACAAAGACTCTCCACCGAGCGAGCGCCATTTCGAGCGCGAACAGCTGCTCGATCCCGAGACATGCCGTGGCTGTCACTCCGAGCACTACCGCGAGTGGGCGGGCAGCATGCACGCGTACGCCTCGCAAGACCCAGTCTTTCTAGCCATGAATCGCCGCGGCCAAGCCGAGACCGACGGCGCGCTAGGTGACTTTTGTGTCAAGTGCCACGCGCCACTGGCGCTCTTGGAAGGCGCCACGACCGACGGCTTGAACTTGGACGAGCTGCCCAAGCACCTGCAAGGGGTCGGCTGTTACTTTTGTCACAACGTCGACGCCGTGCAGGGTACGCACGACAACCCTCTGCGCTTGAGCGGAGACACGACGCTGCGCGGCGGCGTCGAAGATCCGCGGCCGAACCCTGCGCACGCCTCGCAATATTCGGAGCTATTTGCGAGCCCGCGCGTCGAGAGCGCCACGCTGTGTGGCAGCTGCCACGACGTGACCGTGCCTTCCCCACCCGGCCCTGCCGAGGTGCACCTAGAGCGCACCTTCGCGCAGTGGCAAGGCTCCATTTTTGCGCCGCTGCAAGCGGCCGACGACACCGCCGCGCTGTCATGCAACGGCTGCCACATGTTGCCGACCGGCGGCGTGCCCATCGCCGATGGTCTGGGCTCGAGCGCGCCTTTGCGGTCGCGGCACGCGCACACGTTCGCGGGCGTCGACGTCGCCGTGACGCCCTTTCCCGACACGGGCGACGCGGAGCTCGACCGCGCCAGCAACCAGCAACAACGCACCGATCTGGAACGGCTGCTGGACTCGACCTTGCGCCTCGAGATCTGCGTACTGAAGCGCTTTACGGGTGAGAGCACGCTCAAGGTAACGCTCGACAACGCTACAGCCGGCCACAATTTCCCGACCGGCTCGGCCCAAGACCGGCGGGCCTACGTCGAGGTGCGAGCCTTCGAGGAGGGCGCGGAAGAGCCGTTTTACGAGAGCGGTGTCGTGCCCGACGGGCAAGGCGTGGCAACCCTAGAAGACCCGGATCTGTGGCTGCTGCGCGATCGCTTGTTCGACGCGGCCGGCGTTGAAGTGCATCAATTTTGGGAAGCCGCCGAGCTACGTGAAGGCACGCTGCCGGTCGCGACCAGCCTGGATCCGCTGTCGCCGGGTTTCGTGGCTGGACATGGGCTCCGCCAGTACCCGCGCCAAGGCCAGCTCGACCGAGCCCCGGAGCGCGTTACCGTGCGGGTAAGGCTCGAGCCGATCGGGCGCGAGGTGCTGGCTGACCTGGTCGCGTCGGGCCACCTGAGCGAGGCGGACGCGGAGGCCGTGGTCGTGCACGACCTCCTGCCGAACCGGCATTTGGGCAGCGCTGCCGGCGCTCCACCGGAGCTGGCCACGCTCGGCCAGGTTTCGTTCGAGTGGAGCCCGGCTACCCGCGAGCACGGCAATTTCCGCCGCAGCATGCAAACGACCACCCTGGGTGTCGAAGAATGCATCGGGATGCCCGGCCGCCCTGCGCCGAGGTAGTCCAGTCACCGACACATTTGACGCGGGTTCGATCCATTACGGAGCGCCCCGCGTAGTCGTAGGGAATACTCATGACCACGAGCGAGCTCAGATTGGCCGAGCTGATCGGTGCCCTGAGCTACGCGCTCGACATCACCGAAGGCCAGCCGGAAGGGCACTGTGTGCGCTGCTGCCTGATCGGCATGCGCCTGGGCCGCGAGCTGGGGCTGCCCGAGCCGGCTTTGGCCGAGCTTTACTACACGCTCTTGCTCAAGGATTTGGGCTGCAGCAGCAACGCCGCTCGCATCTGTGAGCTGTACATCGCCGATGATTTGGCGTTCAAGCGCGACGTCAAGCAACTGAACGACGACCAGTTCTTCGAGACCGCTCAATTTGCGCTCGAGCATACGGCCCTGGGCGCCGGGCTTTGGCAGCGCTTCAAGGTGCTGCTGTCTTCGTTGCGCACCAAGGAAGCGGTGGCGCAGGAGCTGATCGTCACGCGTTGTCAGCGCGGCGCATCGATCGCGCGGCGGCTGCGCTTCGACGAGCGCGTCGCGCTCGGCATCCACAGCTTGGACGAACACTGGAACGGGCAAGGTCGTCCCGAGCAGCTGGCAGGCGACGCTATTCCGATCTACTCGCGCATCGCGCTCTTGGCGCAGGTGGTCGACGTATTTCACACGAAAGGTGGCGCGGCGGCTGCCCTCGCCGAAGCCGAAAAGCGCCGCGGCGGCTGGTTCGACCCGGCGCTGGTCGACTGCCTGCTCGCGCTCGGGCCGGACGACCAGCTGTGGCAAAAGCTCAGCTCGCCCGATCTGGCCGACTACGTGTTCGCCGAAGAACCCGCGCAGTTTTCGCTGACCGTCGACGACGAGTATTTGGACGAAATCGCAGCGGCGTTCGGCGAGGTCGTCGACTCCAAGAGCCCTTACACGTCGGGGCACAGCACGCGCGTCGCGGCCTACACCGACTTGATCGCGGCCGAGCTGGGCGTGCCCGCCGAGCGCCGGCGCTGGCTGCACCGCGGCGCGCTCTTGCACGACGTGGGCAAGCTGGGCGTCAGCAACGCCATCTTGGACAAGCCCGGCAAGCTGAGCGACGAAGAGTGGGCAGCCGTGCGTAAGCACGCCACCTACACCGAGGAGATCTTGAGCCGCATTCCGCAGTTTCGGGAGCTGGCGGTGGTGTCGGCCGCGCACCACGAACGGCTCGACGGCGCCGGCTACCCTCGTGGGTTACAGGCAGAGCACATCGCGCTCGAGACGCGCATCATCACGACCGCCGACATCTTCGACGCCATCACGGCCAAGCGCCCCTACCGCGACGCCGTGCCGGTGCCGCGAACGCTCGAAATCATGGCAAAGACGCTGGGAACCGCGCTCGACCCAGCGTGCTTTGCGGCGCTGGAGCGCGTGGTGGTCAGACTGGATCTGCCCTCGCATGACACCGACGACAGCAACGCCACGCCGACGCGCGCGGCCTGAACGCCCGCGGCACGCGCTCGCTGTACGGTTTTGCTCAAAGTTGGTTCTCGGGGTGCGCGTGCGCTCAGCCAAAACCAGCGAGATACTCGCTGGAAACGCGGGACCGAGATACTTGCGACGATGACCCATCATGTTCGCTCGCTCAGAAATGCCACGAAGCACGAACCTTCATGGCGTGAGCTGCGCTCGCCGCCAGCCGCCAATGACGTGCTGGACAGCCTGGTACCGCTCAGCCGCGGCTTGCCCAAAGGCCGGGACGAAGTAGCAGTTCTGCTCAGCACCCTCGACCCCACGCAAGCGAACGACTTGCGCGCCGCCGCCATGCTGGTGCTGCTGGGCCTAGGCCTGCGCAAACGCGAGCTGGTGCAGCTCGACGTGTCCGACGTGGTGTTGGTGGGCGCGGTCGTGTGCGTGAGCGTCAAGAGCCGCGCTCGCCGCGACAAGGGCAAGGGCACCTTTTTGCCAGTGATGGGCGCCGACGCGCGCATCTTGCGCCGCTACGTCGACAGCCAGCACGAGGAAGCCGCGGCCCTGACTGCGCCGCTCTTCTACAGCGTAGAGCACGGCCGCATCGATCGCATGCGCCGCGTGACTCCGAGCGGCGTCAGCTACTGGCTGCTCGAGCTACGGTTGCGCGCGCGCCATCAGCTCAACCGTGACAGCCGCTGGTCGCGCCGCGTCCCCTGAGCGGCGACGCGAGGAAAGCGGCGCCAAAGCGCCGCCTCGAGCCTATTCGTCGTCGGTACCAGTGGGCGGAGCCGTGCCGTCCAGATGGCGGTACAAGGTCTTGCGGCCGATGCCCAGCACCCGCGCGGCCTTGCTCTTGTTGCCGCCACAAGCCGCGATCACCCGCGCGATGTAGCGCCGCTCCACCTCTTCGAGCGGGAGCAGCTCGCTCGGATCGTCTCCGGCTATCAGCACGTGACGCGGCTGAAAGTCGCGCACCTTGCGCGGCAAGTCCTGCACCTCGACCTGCGCCGAGTGACTGAGGGTCACGGCTCGCTCGACGCAGTTGCGCAGCTCCCGCACGTTGCCCGGCCAGTCGTAGGCCGCGAGCTTTTCGGCGGCGGCGGCGCTGAACTTGGCGATGGGGCGCCCGCTGCGTACCGCCAGCTCTGCCAAAAAGGCTTGGGCCAGCAAGAGCACGTCGCCGCTGCGCGAGCGGAGCGGCGGCAGCTCCAGGTGAATCACGTTCACGCGGTAGAACAAGTCCTCGCGGAAGCGCCCCTGCTCCACGGCCGCTTCGAGATCGCGGTTGGTGGCCGCGATGATGCGCACGTCGAACGGGACCTCGTTGTTGGAGCCCAAGGCCCTCACGGTGCGCTCTTCGATGGCGCGCAGCAGCTTGGCCTGCAGAGCCAGCGGCATGTCCCCGATTTCGTCGAGGAGCAGCGTACCGCCCTCGGCGGAGACGAGCAGTCCGTCGCGGCGCGAGCGCGCGTCCGTGAAGGCGCCGCGCTCGTGACCGAACAGCTCGCTCTCGAGCAGGGTTTCGGGCATGGCCGCGCAGCTGATGGCCACGAAGGGCCGGTCCTTACGCGGGCCGTGGGCGTGAATTTCGCGCGCCACCAGCTCCTTACCGGTGCCAGATTCTCCGGTGACCAGCACCGTGGAGTCGCCGTTTTGCAGGTGCTCGATGGTGGCGTAGAGCCGGCGCATCGGCTCACTGCTGCCGATGAGCAGCCCGTAGCGCTGCGAGGTGTCGACCACACGGCGCAGCGCGTCGACCTCGGCGCGCAGCTCGTGATTCTCGACCGCGCGCTTGAGTACCAGGCCGATCGTGTCGACGTCGAACGGCTTGGTCACGAAGTCGTACGCGCCCGCTCGCATGGCCGCGACGGCTGAGTCGATGCTGCCGAACGCAGTCACCACCACCACGGGCAAGTGCGGCTTTTGCTGCTTGATGCGACTGCACAGGTCGCTGCCCGAGAGACCAGGCATGTTCAGGTCGGTGACGACCACGTCGAACGGCTCGGTCTCGAGCCGCGTGAGCGCCGCGATGGGGCTGGTGTCCCAACTGGGATCGAAGCCGGCATCGCGCAGCGCGTCGGCGAACATTTCGCACTCGGCGCGCTCGTCGTCGACGATCAGGGCGCGCGGGTTCACGCCGACACCGCCGGTAAGAAGACCGCGAAGCTGCTGCCCTGCCCGACCTGACTCGTCACGGAGATGCTGCCGCCGTTTTCGAGCACGATGCCGTGCGCGACGCTGAGGCCCAGGCCGGTGCCTTGGCCGATGTCTTTGGTGGTGAAGAAGGGCTCGAAGATGCGCGCTTTGGTGGATTCGTCCATGCCGTGTCCGTCGTCGGTAACTCGTAGGTAGGCGCGTTTCGCGCCGGGTCGACCTTCAGAAGACGCAGGTTCCGTGCCACACGCGATCTCGACCTTGCCACCAGTTTGACAAGCGTGGATAGCGTTGACCACCAGGTTCGACAAGACCTGCTCCAGCTGAACCGGATCGCCCACGGCCATGGCGTCGCCTTGGGGTGCTACCTGCACCTCGACTTGATGCTTGCGCGCGATGGGCTCGACCAGCCGGGCGATGGCGCGCGCGATGGCGTGCAGGTCCGTCGCGGTTGGGCGGGGCTCCCGGCGCCCAGCAAAATCGAGCAGTTGCCGGATGATGGTCGTCATACGCTCGGCTTGCTCGGCCACTGCTGCCAGGTACTCGGCGCGCGCTTCGCCCTCGACGTTTCCGCGACGGAGCATTTTTACCCGCCCGGCGATCACGTTGAGCGGCGTCCCCAGCTCGTGGGCGATACCGGCTGCCAGCCGTCCGACCGTGATCAGACGATCGGCGTGGCGCAGCTGCTCTATCGCGTCGATGCGAGCCGTGGTCTCGGCCTGACTGCGCGCGTTGGCTTCGGAGAGCCGCTCGCACATCGCGTTCACTTCGTGCCCGAGCTCGCCAATCTCGTCTCTCTGCTGGAACGACAGCGGACCGGTCAAGTCGCCCTGGCCGATGCGCTGCGCCTTGGCGGCCAGCAGGCTGAGCGGCCTGCCCACGAGCCACACGCCCATGACCAGCACGACAACGCCGGAAAAGCCCACCATTGCCAGCGTCGCGGCCAGCGTGCTCAGCACGTTCGAGCGGATGTAGTCGCGGCGAACCTCCATGCGCTCGGCGATCTCTACGGCGCCCAAGACCTCGCCGTTGGCGCCGTGCACGGGCACGCGCGTCACCAGAAACTCCTGCCCCGGCTCGTCGGCCACGGTGGTGAGGAAGTGCTCGAGGTGATCGACCACCTGGTGGTCCATCGCCCGACCGGGGGCTTCGGCGCTCTGGGTGCCGTCGGGGTGGACGAAACCGAGCCGCATGTGCGGCCGTTCCGCGTTGGCTTGCTTTACCAGCTGCAGGGCACGGTCCCGCCCAACGTTCAGCCATTCGTCGGAGACGCACACTGCCAAGGTCGTGCCCACCAGCAAATGGTCGCCGCGCATGTCGGAGTCGAACAGCTCGACCTCGTTGTGGGCGCGCACCCAACCGAAGATGACCAGCACCATGAGGGTGCCGAGCACCGTCGCCAAGACCAATTTCAGGGCAACTCTCATGCGCGGTCTCGGCGAACCATGTCACAGGTCCGTCAACCAGGTGAGCCCCCAGGCTGTTCCCGTTCGAACCAGCTGTGTCGAAGAGAAACAACTTGCGCCATTGCGCAGCGCGCGAAAACCGCTCCATCGGCCCGCGCTGGCCGGGAACGGCGCTTGCTTCGTGGGCGCCTGGAGCTGCCAAAGAGCCATGTGTTACTACGTGCTGGTCGGGGCCGAGGCCGAAGGGTTTCAGCTCCGGGATGTGTTGTCGGGCGACGGGCTCCTGGATACCGACGTGACTCCCGACGAAGTCGCGGCGCACCGCTTTCCGGCGACTGACACGCTGGTGTGCGTCACCGTGGAAGGCTGCTCGTGCTGTTTGCTGGAGACGCCCGTGGTGGGCAAGGTCGGCCGCCAGCACAAGCCGGAGCGCGACGCCTTTTACGCCGGGCTCAGCCGCGCGACGGCGCGCTTTGGCAGCATTCGCTTACTGGTGCTCGGCGGCGAAGGCAGCACCGAGCTCGCCACGAGCCGGCAGGACGGCACGACGACGCTGCGTGAGCTGCTGAGAACGCGCCGCCCGCACGCTCAGAGACTGCTGAGCGTCGTGGCCTGAGCCCGCGCGGGCTCGATCAGCACGTCCCGACGAGCGTCCACGCGTCCGTCCACGCCCAGCCGGAGCCAGGCGCGTACGCGTCGAGTCCACACCAGCCCGAATACGGATGCGGCTTGCACTGGTAAAGGTTCACACCGTTTTGCACGCGTGCGCCGGATGCATAAGTGCCAGCCGACCATTTGGCGACGCCGCTGCACGCACCAACGTTGCCGCTACCGCCGCTGCTCGAGCCAGCGCTCGCGCCGCTACCAGCCGTGCCGCCACTGCTTGCGGAGCCCGCGTTGCCCGCGCTGCCGCCAATATCGCCGCCACCACTACCGGCAGCCGCCCCCGCGGCGCCGCCCTCTCCCGTCGCCGCCCCAGCCTCTTCGCTCGAAGTCGAGGGCACGCTGCCGCCGCTGCCCACGCCCGCTTTGCCAGCTTGCCCGCCCGAAGGCGTGTACGTGCGCGTGCCGCCACTCGACGTGCCCCCCGCTTGAGCGACGTTCGCGCGGCCGCCCGTGGCAGCCGGCCCCTGCTCGGAGAGCGCGCTGCCGCCCGTGGTGCCGGCGCCCGCCTTGCCCACCGCTTGCGAGTCGTCGCCCTCGAGCTGCTCGGGAAAGTCGTCCACTTGGTGGGCACAAGCCCACGACAAGGCCGGCACGAACACAATCACCCTAAGGAGTGACGAATGCGTCATGCACAGAAAGTTAAAGCGGGAGCAGTCGACGCGCATGTTCGCTTTCGCTCAGCGCTTGCCCCGAAAGCAGAGACAAACGTGAACGCCGCGTTTCCAAACCGCCCAGGCTTCGGGCGCGCGCTCAGCGCGTTTCTGCCATGCTTCGTGCGTGCAACCAGCGACGTCACGCGCAAAGTTGCTGCTCGCTCGTGAATGACCTTTAGGTCGCGAGCTCGCGCAAAACGCGAGCCAGAAACCTACTCCTCACCCGACTGTTCTTGCTCGGCGTCAGCCAACTTCTTTTCGACTTCCTTGAGGTGCTGCGCGTCCAGTGTCGTGCGCATCTCGCCCAGCGCGCGCTTGGCCTCGCGCAGCTTGAGCGCCCCTCGGTCGAAGTCGATGCAGATCAGGCACATGGGGAGAAGCTTACCACCGGCGAGCCGAGCTCGCAGAACCGGGCCATCAAACCTCGAAATCGGCGACGCGGCGCTCGGTGCGCAAGCTGCCGATGAGTCGCTTGACGGGCTCGTGGTCGGGGTGGACGGCGTAGTCTTTGAGCGCTTGCCAGCTGTCGTGCAGGCTGCTCAGCACGAGATCGGCTTCGTCGTCGGCGCTCCCGGGGCCGATGCCGACTTCCATCTGCTGGAGGCCGGGGACCAAGCCCCGCATGCCGAGCAGGGCGGCCTTGGCTTGCTCGGCCTGGCTGCGCTTCTCTTCTTGCGAGGGGCCGCGGAGCTTCCACATCACGATGTGCCGAATCATGGGGGCGCAAAGTATCACGCCGTGTGTTTTTTCACGCCTGCCGTCCCCGCCCCTGGAATTTTCCGACCAGGTGGCTGTTGCACTGCCCACTCCACTACCTGCGCCCTGGGGCGAGAAGGTCCAGCGTCAGCGCGACCATGTCTCCAGTGGCCATGACAATCCCTCTACTCGCCCGCACCCGCACTGGGCTTGCCGCGCTGGCGGCGGGCGCGCTCGTCACTCTCTGCCCCAAGGCTAGCCACGCCGAGCAGTTCACGCTGTTCGACGTGACCTTCAACTTCACCTGGCAGGACGCCATCAACGCTTCGCCCTCGAAGTCGCACTACTACGTGAAGGCGGACAAGCTGAACACGCAGCGTCCAACCAACTGGATAGCGCCAATCGACTACCGCACGGGCAAGGTCCACATCTACTTGGAGGTGCTGGAAAAGCCGGCCGGAGGCCAAAAACAAGGCTGGGCGCTGTGTTACGTGGGCGGCGGTAGCTACGGCTGCCCGTACACCAAGTACTACACCGAGAAAGGCGTGTACGAGAGCGAGGTCGACATGACGTCGTTCTACAACAACGCGACCATCGACTGGACCCGTGGCATCACCGAGGTCGACTTGGTTTACACCATCAACGACTCGGGCCAAGGCCACGTGCACTTCTTTCCCGAGCTGCAGGACAAGACCACGCCGACCAAGGTGCGCATCGCGATGGTCCAGGTCTCCAAAGGCGCAACCTACGACCCGACGAAGCTGCCCAGCACGGGCGGCGGTATGGGCGGCGCGGGCGGCACGGGCGGCACGGGCGGAGTCGCGGGCTCGGCCAACGGCGGGGCCGGCGGAACCGCTGCCGGCGCGGGCGGGGCGAACGGAGCGGGCGGAGCGGCCGGCCTTGGGGGAAGCGCAGGCGGCAGCGAAACCGCGAGCGGCGGCGTTGGCGGCAGTGCGCCCGTGACTCCGACGGGCGGCACCGCACCAACCGGCACTGCAGGTGGTCCAGGCAGCGCGGGAACGAGCAGCTTCGAGCCTTCGCTGCCCGCCAACGATGAGGCGGCTGGCTGCTCGTTCCATGGGGGTACGGGCGGCATGCGCGTCAGCTGGCTGGGGCTCGCCGTTTTCGCCCTGGTCGCAAGGATCCGGCGTCGAGGAAGCGTCACTCCAACGTCTTAAATCGAATAACCAAACTGATCGGTCGTGTACGCTGGAAGGTACAGGGTGGGCAGTGGTCCACCCGCTACCTGCCGATGATGCCCGTACGCCGCTCGAGTGACCGCCCCCGCCCTGCTGGCCTGCTTCCCTGCCTCGGATTTCTGCTTGCCCTGGCAGTACCCCAAGTGGCCCGGGCCCAGGCAGCGGCAGCGCCAGTTCCGGCCCCTGCTCCGGCCGGAGAGGCCGCTCCCGAGCCGCCCCCGGCGCCACCTGCGACCACGCCTCCGACGGCACCAGCCCCCACCCCCGCAGCAGCTCCCGAGCACGCCCCCGCCGAGGACGCCGAAGGCCCCGAGCACGGCAAGAAGGGCAAGAAGCACAAGAGGCACGCGCTCGCGCTCGAGCTGATTGAGAAGGACGCGCCCCAAGCCGACGAGAGGGGCGAGCAAAGCAAGGGCGACAAGCACGGCAAGCGCGAGAAGGACAGAAGCGACAAGCACGAGCTGCTGCTGAAAGGTCGCCTATTCACGTTGGCCGAGGTTTCGCACCGCAATGAGACAGTGGTCGCCAGCGGCGGCGGGCTCGAGACGCGCGATCGCAACGCGCTCGACTTGGAGTTGCAGAGCGCGCGATTTGGCGTGAACTACCGCTCGCCGCTGCGCTTTTTGTCGGCTCAGCTGGAGTTTGACGTTGCTAGCAAGCCGCTCGTCAAAGACGCCTTCATCGAGGTGGGTAAGACCTTCTTCGTCAAGGCGGGCCAGTTCAAAGTCTTGAGCTCCACTTTCGAGCTGGAGTCACCTTGGACTCTGCCACTGGTGCGACGCGGGCTCGTGCACGACTTGATGACTGATTGGCTCGACATCGCCGGTCGCCGCCCCGGCGTCGCGGTGGGCTACCGCGGCGGCAAAGGCGGCATCAGGCCACGCCTGACGTTGGGCGCGTTTCAAGGCACCGTGCTGAAGGAAGTCCTGCCCGGTGATCGCGACGTCATGTTGATCGACCACGCTTCGCTCAAGGCGCAGACGTACGCTGCGCGCGCCGAAATTTCGCCGGGCCCGGTCAAGCTGGGCGCCTGGTACGAGCACCGCGTCGGCGCGCTGACGGCGGTTGAATTCAGCCATTTCGAGACGTTTGGCGTCGACGCCGAGCTGAACGTCGCCTTCGAAAAGAGCGCGCTCCGCGCCTGGGTCGATGGCACAGCGGGCGAGAGCCTCTACGTGACCGACGACAAGCCGGGCAGCGATCCGTACCCGTGGTTCGCCGCGGGGCGCGCGCTCGTCGGCTACCGCTTCGGCGGGATGGCGCTAGGTGAGCCGTACGTCGAACCCTTCGGCTTCCTTGCGCTGATGGATCCGGACACCGAGGTGGTGTCGGACCTGGTCACCGAAGCAGCGGTCGGCGTGGCCGCGGGCTACTGGGACCGGCTGCGCGTCACCCTTCAGGGTGAGATTACCGACGCCAAGCGCAACTTTCCCAACGGCTTCCTGGCGAACCAGAGCCCGGAGCATTCGAGCCTGCTGCTGCAGGCGGGAGCGCGATTCTGATGTTCGTGGTGTTCGAAGGCATCGACGGTTCCGGCAAGACGACGATCTCGAATCGCGTCTCGACCACGCTTGCGGCCGAAGGGCTGACGGTCAAGCACCTGCGCGAAGGCGGCAAGTTCGTCTCGCCAGTCTCGGAGGGCATCCGTGAGTTCGGGCGCAACGCGCAGAACCTGGACCTGGCCTGGCAGGCGGAGTTCTTGCTGTACGTGGCTCGCGACGTGCAGCTCATTCACGAGGCGCTGAAGCCTGCGCTGACCGAGAACGACCTGGTGCTGGCCGATCGCTTCTTGTACACGCCCGAGGTGCTGGGCCGTCACGGCCGGCGCCTGCCCGAGAGCTTTACCCGGCCCATTTTGACGGCTGCCGCCGACGGCTTGGAGCCGGATTTGGTGATCTTGGTCGACGTGGATCCGACGTTCGCGCGCGCGCGCCGCAAGCTGCGCAAGCTGGGCGAGCAGCAAGCCAAGCCGCCTTCACGCAAGGGTCTATCGGGCGTCGGCTTGCAGCAGCGCTTGCGGCGCGGCTACCTGGCCATGGCCGACGAGCATCCGGAGCGCTGGGTGGTGCTCGAGAACCAAGGCTCGCTCGAGCGCAGCGTGCAGCGCGCGGTGGACTTGATCCGCCAAGCGCACCGCGAAGGTCCGGCCCGCGCCATCGCGCGCTTTCGTCAAACGTCGCCGCGCGCGACGTCGTCGCAGCGCCCGCTCAGCAGCCCCGCGGACGCGCTGAGCGCCTTCTTGACGGTGGTCGACGGCTTGGCCGAGCGCGAGCCGCGCGTCGCCGCCTACATGCTCGGCGGCATGCACGGTGAGCACATCGACGAGCGGCGCCGCGCGCTGTACGAGCAAGCGCCCGACGCCGTGCTCGCCGCGACCGACGACTTGAGCGACGACGTGAGCTTCGAGCTGCGGCGCCGCGGCCGCGCGCAGTATCCGGGTCTAGCCTTGCGCTCGATGGGGCTGGCCCTGCAAACGCCTGCAGGCTGGCAGCTGTGGCAAGAGCTGGCCGAGCTCGCTCCCGCCGACGCCTTGGCTTGCCTGACCGGGCTCGACGATGAGCGCGCTTGGCAAGCGCGCGAGCGTTACGCCGACGCGCAGCCCGCGTTCGGTCAGATCGTGCTGGGCTCGCTTTCTGGCATGGGCTCCGCGCGCGCTTGGGCCTTGCGCGAGCGGCTGCTCGAAGCGCGCTCCAAAGAGCTTGGCGTAAGCTACGAGCTGTCGCGCGTGCTCGCCAAGTCCGTCACCGGCCTAGCCGACGACCGCTCGTGGCAGCTGCGTCGCGAAGCCCGCAAGCTCGCGCCCGTGGCAGCGCTCAGCTCGTTGACGGGCCTGACCGACGCGGAGAGCTGGCAATGGCGCGCCGAGTCGCTGAAGAAGGCGCCCAAGGTCGTGATGGGCACGCTCAAAGCGTGCTTCACCGACGCGGCCTGGCAGATGCGCCAAGAGGTGGTCTTCGACTGCAAAGAGGCGCTCGACGGCTTGCAGGGCGTCGACAGCGATGCGGCTTGGACCTTGCGCGCCGAAAGCCGCGACATCTGGCCGTCCACGGTGGTGAAGACGCTGGGCACGCTGGCCGACGCTGCTCGCGGCAAAGAGCTGCTGGAGCGCCAGATGCGCGCCTACCCCGACAACGTTTCATTACTCAAACACGTCTCCTCCATTGCGCTCGGCTTGCACCGCGAGCAGGGCGCGTCATTTTGAACAACGCCGTGCGCCCCGCGAAGGGTGCACGGCCTCTCGAGAGCAACCCGCACCGATGAATTCCCGTCTCAGTTTTGCAACGCTGACCCTGTTTGGCGCCGCTTGTCTGCTGCAGCTCGGCTGCGGCAGCGTCGACCCCGAGAAAGACGA
This sequence comes from Polyangiaceae bacterium, assembly GCA_036261775.1. Classification (GTDB taxonomy): domain Bacteria; phylum Myxococcota_A; class Polyangia; order Polyangiales; family Polyangiaceae; genus PMG-095. The sequence goes on from DATAKF010000462.1 coordinate 20,218, forward strand.
ACCCGGCGCCGGCGGCGAAGGCGCTGGCGGCGCCGGCACAGCCAAGCCCGAAGGCCCGCTGCTCCCCTGGGCCGTCGGCAACACCTGGACCTACAAGGTGACCGACACGGGCGTTTCCAGCTTGAAGACGACCACCATCGGCGAGCTCGAGCTGGTCGGTGGCGAGGGCCCGCACGCGGACGTGATGGCCTATCACGTCACGACTGCCAAAGGCACCGACCTGAAGGACCACACGGAGAGCTGGCAGATGCCCAGCGCCGACAACGAGGACCGCATCATCCGCCTGCGCGAGCAGTCGTTCGACGCCAGCAGCGGCAACCTGGAGCTGGACGAGTACTGGGATCCCGGCAAGCTGCACATCGACGGCTCGGCGGACCGCACCGTCACTGACGCCAGCTGGCTCGAGCTCTACGAAGAGACGAAGCTAACCGTCGGCCTCTCGCCCGTGACCCACACGGCGCGCGATCGCTGGACCGTGCTCGGCGACGACGAAACCGTCGAGGTGCCGGCCGGCACCTTCGAGCACGCGATTCACCTCCGGAAGGTCGGCAGCTCTACCAAGGAGTATTGGTACCTGCGCGGCGTAGGCAAGCTGAAGGAAACGGGCTCACAGACCGAAGAGCTGACCGAGTACCACCTCGAGGACGCGCCGTGAGCGCGAGCTCGCCGGCCATTGATCGCGGCACCAACGCCAGCGCCAACGACGCTGCGATCACGGCCGAGCGAGTCGAGACGAAGTACTTGGTCACCGCGGCCGAGCTGCCCGCGCTCACGCGCGCCATCTCGTCCAAGCTCGAAGCCCACCGCTTCACCGGAGAAGCCGCCAACCGCCTGCCCGGCGCGCAGCACTTCGTCACCACGATCTACTTCGACACGCCGACGCGCGCGTACTTCGGGGCTGCCAAGCACAACCAGCAGAGCAACCTGAAGATCCGCGCCAAAGAGTATTACGACCTTCACCCGTCGCTGGCCGAGCTGGCGACGGACCCCGAGCAGATCTTGCGCTACCAGCCGTGGCTGTGGTTCGAGCTGAAGCGGCGCGAGGGTATGAGCACCAGCAAGCGGCGCTTTCGCTTCCCCAAAGCTGCCGCCGCGACGTTGTTCGACGACAACCGCGCCCCGGCCGGCCTGCCTGAAGACGGCGCGGAGCGCGAGGACGCCGACGCTTTGATCAGCCACGTCCACGCGCAGAGCGAGCGCGTCGTGCCGAGCGCCATCGTCAACTACCGCCGCCTGTCATTCCAGAATCCAGACAGCACGCTGCGGGTTACCATCGATCTTGGGTTGTCGTTCTTCCCAGTGCCCGTGGATCTGTTTCGCCGCTCCCGCCCGCTCTCCAAGAGCGAGCTGGGCAAGCCGGCCGGCGTCGAGCCGCGCGCGGTGGTCGAGGTCAAACGCCGCGCCTTCCTGCCCACCTGGCTCGAGCAGGCGTTGACCAGCGCTGCCGGCAGCCCCGTGAACTTCAGCAAGTTCACGGCGGCCAGCGAGGCTATCTATGGGGGGTAGCGTGGCTAGCGCGGGGCCACCCCGACCCCGCAACCTCAAGCTGCTGCTCGCCTGGTTGTGCACGGCGCTGATCGTCGGCATCTACTTCGCGCTGCCCGACGGCGAAGAAGCGCCCGCTGTCGACACCTCCACCGCAGCCACTGGTGAGCCGGCGCCCGGCCGCATCGAAGTGCTGGCCGTGACTCCGGCCGACCCCACGCCGGGCAGCGCCGTGACGGTACAGTTTGCTGGCGCCGAGCACCCACCTCTCGTCGAGGCGTACGTGGGCAAGAGCCCGCTGCCAGTGTTGTCCAGGCTCGACGACGCGCTGGTCGTACGCTTGCCCAGCACGCTGCCCCCCGGCCGCGTCAAGCTGCGCGTCACTGACGGTGCCGAGCGCAGCAAGCCCTACGATTTGCGCATCAAGCTCGAGAACTGGCGCAAGCCTTTCCGCAGCATCATCGGCGGCTTCGCGCTGCTCATCTTCGGCATCGGCGTGCTGGGCCGCGGCGCGCGCGAAGCGGTGGGCCTGCGCAGCACACACGTGTTGGCGCGCTGGGCTCAGCGCGGCCCGGCGGCGCTCGGCATGGGCATCGGGCTGGGCATGTTGGCGCAGTCGACCACGGCCGCTGCCAGCGTGCTCGCGGGTCTGGTCAGCTCCAGCTTGCTCGCCCTCGGTCCTGCGGCTGCCGCATTTTTGGGCGCCGAGCTGGGCGCAGCTACGGCGCCCCTCATCAGTGGGCTGCTCGATCCACGCGAAGGCTTGCTCGTGGTCGCGCTCGCGGTCATGTGGCTGGGCTTCGCCAGTAACCGCCGTACGGCCGCGCTGGCCCGGCTCGCGCTCGGCGTCGGGCTCATCTCGTTCGGGCTGCAGACGCTGCGTCCGGGCTTCGAGCCGTTCGTGCAGGCGCCGCAGCTGCTTGCCCTCGTGATCAAGCTACGAGCGACCGGCGTGCTCGGCATCGCGACGTGTGCGCTCTTGGGCGCGGCCCTGGTCGCCATTTTTCAGGGGCCCGCGCCAGTCTGTGTCCTGGTGCTGGTGCTCGCCCAAACCACCGCGCAGTGGGACCTGCGCACGGCGTTGGCCGTGCTGTCTGGCTCCGGTCTGGGCGCGGCCATTGGCGCAATGCTGACGAGCGCCGCCGGGCGCAGCTCGCGCAAGCTGGCGCTGCTCAACCTGATGCTCGGCGCGCTCAGCACGCTGCTCGCGGCCTGCTCGGTCGACATCTTTGCCTTCCTCGCAGATTTGGTCGTACCGGGGGTGCCCCACGAAATTCGCTGGGGCAAGCGCGTGCTGCTCCCCAACCTAGGCCTGCACTTGGGCGTCGCCTTCGCCATGAGCCAGTTGGCAGCCGCCGTGTTGCTCATGCCCGCCAGCTTTCGCTTGGCGCGGCTGGTCGAGCGTTGGTTCCCCCAAGACCGCCAGAGCAAGCTGCCGAACGTCGGCGATGCCAACCGGGTCACACGCAGCCGCCTGCTGCAGGTGGCCGAAGTGCAGCTGTCGGCCCTGGCTCCGCTGCGCCAGCTGGCCATGGATGGTGATCGCGACGCCGGCCGGAGCGTGGAGCGCGCCATCGCCGAAAGCCAAGCCTTGCTGGACGAGCTGATCGCCGGCCCCGTGCTGGTGCTGGGTGACACACCCGAGAGCCGCGCGCTGCGCAGCGCCGCCCTCACCAGCGTGCAGCTGCAGCGCAGCCTAGAAGGGCTCGAGCGCCAAGCCGAGCTGTTCGTCGACGCGCGCGTGGCGCTATCGCACGACGGCAGCCCCATCGAGCTGGCCGAGAGCGACCTGGCCGCGCTCGATGAAATGCACGCCAACCTGTACGCTGCCGGCTGCGCCGTGCGCGAAGCCCTCCGCGGCAACACGCCCATCGACCTAGACGGCGCCCGTGGCAACGAAATCGCCATGAACGCCCTGGAAGCGCGGCTGCGCAAAGGCGTCCTGGAGGGCGATCCCGAGGCGGTGCGCAGTCACTTGGCCGTGCTCAAGCTGGCCGATGCGTATGAGGCCACGGGTAATCAGATTTATCGGCTCAGTGAAGCCTTGGCAGAGGGCGTGGAGCTGCCGGCGGAGTCGCACAGGTTGAGCAACAAGGCGTAAGACTTGGGGGTTAGGAGTGAGGGGTTAGGGGTTAGTCGGCGGAGGGGCTAGGGGTCGAGGGCGCCAGCGGGGCAGCTGGGCAGTCGCACGCGGCGCGCTGCTCGCCCTCTTCCGCTCGCAGGCAGCGCGCCCCCTATCCGTTGTGCAAACCGAGCGAGCGCCAGCTCGCATCCACCCCTAACCCCTAACCCCTTGGCCCCTCGGCCCCCAAGCCTCAAGCCGCCGACGACGGCTCCGTCAGAATCCGATACGGCTCCGAACGGGGTCCGCTCTGCCAGTTATTGTGGCGACCATCCCAGTGAATGACGGGTAGCTCGCTGATTTCGAGGCCGTCGACGGCGTTGTAGCTGAACGAGACGAAGTCGCCGCCGACCTCTGCCAGATGACCTCGCCCGAAGCAGTGCGTGCCGCACGCTTTGCAGAAGAAGCGCTTCGAGATCTTGGCGCCCCACTCGTACACGCCGAGCTCGGACTCGGGCGTCAGTAGCTTGAAGGCCGAAGGCTTCACGATGCTGCCGAGCGCGCCCAGCTTGGTGCACACGCTGCAGTTGCAGCGGCTCGCACCCTCCGCCGGGTCGGCCTCGACCTCGAACTTCACGCTACCGCAGTGACAGCTACCTTGCAGAATCCGCTTTGAATTGGTTTGGGTCATGAGGAGCACCCTACGCACGCCAAATGACAGCGTTATGTCA
>DATAKF010000464.1:0-5559 GCA_036261775.1 Polyangiaceae bacterium
GCCGCCCGCTCCAGTACCGGCCTGAGCACTACCGGCGCTAGATGACGGCGTCGTGCCGGCGGCTTGAGCTTGCCCGCCGCTCGAAGTGCCGCCCGTTTCGACCGGGAAATCCTCGGTTGCGGGAGTGCAGGCGGCGGCCAAAATCAGCCCGCAAAGGCTGGGCAGCAGAGCCTTCGAGCGGGGCTTGGGGAGGGATGAAAGTGTCATGAGTGACCCGCTTACGGCAGCTCCTGAATACGAATGTTGCGATAGAAGACTTCGGCGTGCTCCGCCTGCAGTGCGAGCGGACCCGACGTGACGGCCTGGCCTGCTGTGCTCGTGACCGCCAGCACCTTGTTGGCGAGCTTGCCGTTCACCGTGTACGTCGCGGTGCCGCCGTTCACCTCGAGCAAGATCTGATTCCAGTCGGGTAGCTCGAAGTCGACGTTGGCCAGGCGCGCGTGACGCGCGTTGCCGCCACTGCCGTCGATGGTGACCTGCGCGCCGCCCTCGGTGAACACGGCGCCTTGACCCGTCGATGTCATTTTCGCGAGCAGCGCGAAGATGTCACCGGTCGAGCCGTCTTTGATTTGAAACTCGGCGGAAGGTGGCCACACCCTGGTGGTGCCGCCGTGCAGGTGAAAGAGCACGCCAGCGTCGCGCGGGTACATCGCGGTGTTGGCGTAGGGCGGATACGTTTTCGTGCCCCACTTGTACTCGAGCCAAAACTTGTACTTGCTGTACGACTTGGTCGTGACCAGCGTGTGGCGCGCCTGAGTTTCGGTGGCGGGCTTGTCGCCGTAGACGCGGATGGTGCCGTTCTCGACCTTGAAGATTTCGAGCGCCTGCGCTCCCGACAACATCGTCAACGGCTCGCGGTAGGCTTGGAAACCCGTTAGATCGGTGCCGTTGAACAGGTCGACGATGGGCGGGCCGCCCGCGCCGCCGCCCGCCATTCCGGCAGTACCGGCGCTCGGGCTGCCGGCGCTGCCGCCACTCGCGTTGGTGCCGCCGTTGCCATTACCTGCGCTCGTGGACGTAGAGCCCGCAGAGCTGCCCGAGGCTCCGGCCGTCAGCGGAGGGCTGCCCGCCGTCGCGCTGCTACCACCAACCGCGGTGGGTGCACCACCAGCACCGGCGCCGAGAGCCGCGCTTCCGCCCGTTGACGAACCTGCGCTCGCCGTCGTGCCCGCTGTGCCTCGAGGCTCCGAGGGTGTCCCCGAGCAACTCGCGAGCACGAGCCACGAAGCAGTGCTCAACGCTAAGTATCTTAGGACTGGTGCAGTCACGGCGCCTGCTGGTTAAGGGGCAGTGCGCCGTTGATCTTGTTCTAGTTTTCGCGGCGTCGCGACTGGGGGCGCGAGCCGCGCTGGCAAGAAAAGTCGCGTCGTGCCCCTTGTTTGAGCGTGCTGACGCATCGCGCGGCTGCCGATTTTTATGCGCAGTTTTCGGGGCTCGTGCGGCGCATCGTCAACCGGCGTTTGGGCACTGATCCCGACGCCAGCGACGTCGTGCAAGAGGCCTTCACGCAGATCTTTCGCAGCCTGCATCAGCTCGAAAACCCGGAACAAATCGAGCATTGGGTGGCCCGCGTGACGGCACACACCATCTACAAAGAGCTGAGGCATCGGCGTCGACGCGTGCGCCTGCTGCCGGCCGAATACGCGGAAAGCGCGCTCGCTCGCTTTGGCTACGACCACGATTGGGAAGGGCGCGAGTTGCTGCAGCGCACGGCCAACGTTTTGGAGCAGCTCTCGCCCGAGCAAGGCGGGCTGCTGCGGCAGCGGCTGTTCGAGTGCCTGACGTTGGAGGAGCTCGCCGAGCAAGCAGGCTGGTCACAGTCGATGCTGAAGCGACGTTTGCAGCGTGCCCGCACGCGCTTCGAACGGCTCGCTGCCAGGGACGTTCTGCTCAAGTCGCGCGTTTTCGTAAGTTCCGAGCAAGGTCGCTGATCGAGCGCCCCCTTCAAGGAGGTGCGTGTCACCAAAGCTCCGCGCTCAGGGAGCTCTGGGCGGAGCTGTGTCCAGCGCCGCCGAGAGCTCGTCCGAAGTCTCGTTCGAGCGGATCTATGACCAATGGTTCGACCACGTTTCGCGCTGGGTGGGGGCGCTCGGCGCGTCCGAGGCCGACCGCGAAGACTTGGTTCAGGACGTTTTCATCGTCGCGCATCGCCGTCTTGCGAGCTTCGACGGCGGTAACCTAGCTGGTTGGCTGTACCAGATCGCGCGCCGCAAAGTGCGCGACTACCGCAGCCTGGCGTGGGTAAAACACTTCTTTGCCGCCACCAGATTGCCGCTCGTCGACAGCACGCTTCAAACTTTGACGAGCCCGCTGGATCACCTGGAAACACGGGAGAAGGCGGCGCTGTTGGAGAATTTGCTCGGTACCTTGAACCTCGAGCAGCGCGCTGCGTTCGTGCTGTTCGAGATTGAGGGCCTCAGCGGTGAACAGATTGCCGAATTGCAGGCAGTGCCGATCAATACGGTGTGGGCGCGCATCTACAAGGCGCGGCGCAAGCTGGTCGACGCTGTCGAGCGGCTCGAGCGCGAGGCGCAAAAGGCGCCGAAGCGTCCCGCTGCGCGCAACCTGCGCAGGCCCTGACGCGTTCTCAGTTGAACGGCGGCATCAAGTAGGGCGTGGTCGGTGACGAGTCGTCGGCGCGATGCATCTGCATCACCATGGGCTCTGCCAACCAAGCCCGCAGGGCCGCGACCTCACACTCGGTCAAGGGCGTGCGCACGCCCGCGCCCGTGGCGTTGGGTGGCGGCATTTTCCGGGACTTCGAGCAGCTTTTTGGGTTGGCACCGGCGATGACGTCGAGCACGATTTCGAAGCGCTTGGGATTGGGCGTCTCGGGGCACGACGAAGCGTGAGAGCCCGCCGTTATCCAGTCGTAGCCGTGGTTGAAGCCGCCGTTGGCCATGGTCGACTGTGCGTCGATGACGTGGCAGCCGTTGCCACCGCCGCAGCCTTTGATCAGGAATGGCTGCACGTCCTTTTGGTAGCTCACCACGGCTGGTAGCCCGCAATTGTTGGGGACATTGACCGAACCCGCGGCGCCTGCCGTAGAGGCCGATCCGGCTGAGCCCGCCGAGCCCGCAGTGTTGGTGCCGCCGCCTGTTGCCGAACCAGCCACGGAGTTGGTACCAGCCGTGCCGGGGCTGCCTCCCGCATTGGCGCCAACGCCAGCACCAGCCTGAGAGGTTTGGCCCGCGGTCGTCGCGGTCGTCCCGGCGTTGGTGGGCGACGTACTAGCCGTCCCGGCCTGACCACCCTGCGCCTGAGCTGGCGTGCCTGCGCTGCCAGCAACGGGAGTCTCCATACCGTCGACTGGCGTGCCGGGTTCGGCATTGCACGCGCCGCTTGCCCCAGAGAACGCCACGGCCAGAGCCAGTAACCCAGGTCCCGTCAGTGCAAGTTGCCTCACGACCTTCAGAGGGGGCGCGCCCGCAGAACCTTTTGGACAAGGTCTCCCGTAGCTCGCCCCTTTTTAGCCTAGGAACCGGTCTCAGCGCGGCGGTTTTGCCTCAAGTCCGATGGAAGAATCGGCGCCACCGCACCCTCTCCACTCATCATGCCCTTCAACGAACCGGCCAAGCTGGTAGCGGTACTCTTGGCCTTGGGTTGGCTCGGCGCATGCGGCGGTGGCGGCGAAGACTCGCCGTCTACCGGGGCTGCTGGTACCCCTGGGAGCGCTGGCACCAGCACGGGCAGCGCGGGTGGTGGTGCGGCGAACACGCCTGTCGGTGGCGCGGCCACGACCATGGCCGGTAGCGCCACCCAGCCTTCGGGTGGTGGCGGCTCGGCGGCGGGCGGTTCGGCGACAGCCGGCAGCGCGAGCGCTGGCGCCGCGCCAGTTGCGGGCACGTCCTCGGGCGGCAGCGCGGGTACAGGCAATAGCGGCATGCTCACCGCCACGCCGGCCGAAGCGCTGTGGACAGGCGTGCGCTACTACACGGGCTCCACACCCGCGAACCGTACCAGCGGCCCCGCTCAAGGCCCCGAGAAGATCATCACGGTGCACAACGGCGGCAGCACACCCGTCGAGCTCGCGATCAGCATCACGGGAGCCGACGCCGCGCGCTTCAAGCTCACCGCGCCTGCCGAGCCCAAGCTCACGGTTGCTGCGGGAGCCGATGGCGAAGTGCGCCTGCGTCTCACGACCGACAACGCCATGCTCGGTGCCGCGCCTGCGCAAGCTGCTGGCGCTACGGTGTTCAACGCTGCCGTCGAGCTGAGCCAGGGCGCTCAAAAGCTGAGCATTCGCAACTACGCGCTCGTGCTCACCTACGTCGAACTCGAGCCGACTTTTGGCCAGATTTTGAAGGCTTTTCCGGCTTGGACTACCAAGCTGCCCAGCTGGCTTCCCGACAACGCCAACCCCAATCCGGGCTCGCCCTTGCCCGGTGTCGTGGCCGCTACGGATGAAGTCGCAGCGCCCAGCTTCGAACGTCTCGACGCCACCAAGCCGGTGACGTTTCGTCCCATTGCTCGCTTCTCGCCACCCGGGCAGGTACCGTTCGGTTGGTACGAGCCGGGCAAGATCGCCGGCCGCACCACCGCCGGCACGATGGCGGAACAAGCCGACACGCACACCAACAGCAAGTCGCGCATGCTGGAGCCGCCGCTCGCCAGTGGCAGCATCAGCTTCGAGCCCAGCGTCGCCAAGTTCGGCATCTGGATGTCACCGGCAGGCGTGGGCCTCCTCACGAGTGACGACGCCAACGGCTTCGACGGGCAACACCGCGTGCGCTCGTGGACGCTGCGCGACGCAGCCGGCGCGGCAATTCCTGGCAGCTACCTGGTGGGCGGAGAAGAAGCCGCCAACGGCGACTACCAGGACTACGTGTTCGTGCTCACGAACGTAAAACCTTCTCCGTAACTACGGTGAATCGCGGCGCTGCATAGGGCGCGGACAAGGTTCGACTTTCACGAACCATTGTTGTGAGTGATGCGGCTGAAATCACGGCCAGCGCTGCTCGTAGCGAGCGGGGCATTCCTCCTCGCGCTGGGCGCTTGCGTCAGCGAGCCCGGCTCCGATGTCGAGCTTGGCACGTTGCCTGGCAAGCCCACGGGCGGCAGCGCTACTAGCAGCGCCGGCACGAGCTCGAGCAGCAGCGCTGGCACTACCGCAAGTGTAGGCACGGCCGGCAGCGCCAGTGGCGGCATGCCAAGTGGCAGCGCCGGCGCCACGGCCTTGCCGCAAGCTGGCACGGCTTCGGGCGGCTCGAGCGGCGGCGCCAGCAAGGGTGGCTCCGGCGGTTCGGGCGGCAGTGCACCCACGGCGGGCAGCAGCGGAGATCCGCTCGCCTCGGGCGGTCCGTCCAAGTGTCCCGCAGCGGGCACCACGTTGTGCGACGGCTTCGAAACCGGCGCTCCCGGCGAAACTGGCAGCGTCTTCAAGTTCGAGTTGGGCAGCGGCTCGACCGGCGTGGTCGACACCACCAAGGCGTTTCGCGGCTCCAAATCGGTGCACATGAAGACCGCCACAGCGCAGGCCTTCATCACCGAGACTGCGACGTTTACCGGCACCACGGCTGCGACCAACAACGCCGGCTGGGGACGGATGTTCATCTGGTT
>DATAKF010000471.1:0-34975 GCA_036261775.1 Polyangiaceae bacterium
GGGCGTGCAGCGTGCAGCGTGCAGCGTGCAGCGTGCAGCGTGCAGCGTGCAGCGTGCAGCGTGCAGCGTGCAGCGTCTGCGGAGAGCGCGGGGCGGGTGGCGGGTGGCGGGGGAGAGACCCCTTCCGCCGCGAAATTCCTAGTCCAACTTGCGACAATCATTCCCCAATGATTTCGCGGAGCGAAGTGGGCGCCCTGACGCTGTCGCACTTGCGACAACTCGCGTAGCGCTGCGCGGAATCGGCTTCGAGCACATTCGAGGCCTGCCTCCGTGCACGGTGATCGAGGCCGCAGCCAACCCGAGTCGTTCACGTCGTCGGGCCCGCACGTCGGCGCTCTCTTCCGCACGAGCGAGGAAGAGAACAGAGACGAGAAAGGAGCGCGCCGCGCGCGAAACGCGAAGCGCGCCCCAACCCGTAGCCGCTACTTCGCGACCAATTTGACCAACGTCCCAACGACGCGGTCGAGCCGGTCATGCAGCTGCTGGTTCTGCTGCACGTAGCCGCAAACCACCGCGACTTCCAAGCAGCCCAGTGCCTCCCGCGCGGATCCGAGCGCACTGTGATACCGCGCGCCCCGATTGTGCCCCCGGCTGTACATGCCCTCAGCAAGGTTGAGCGCCACCGAAGCGCTGCACCGCCGTAGCTGCCGAGCCAGGTCCTTGTCCCTGAACTCAATGCGCCGCAACACCGGCTGCAAAGCCTTCAGAACCTCCAAAACAACGCCGTAAATACGCAACATATTGCCCTTTCCAGCGTGCAAACCCGCACGCCACCCCCGGGCCACGCGTGTTCGAGCGCGCCGGGTCCAGGCTGACTGCGCAAGCAGTCACCGGCGCGAAGCGCCGGCTGCGGCCTGGATGCGGCGTGCTCGAACAGGCAAAATGGCAATCCCGAGGCAAGGCCAATCCTTCAATCAAGCCGCGCGCACCACGCACCGCGCCACGCGCACCGCGCCACGCGCGACCCACAAACGCTGCACGCTGCACGCTGCACGCTGCACGCCATGCGCCCGCGCCCTCCAATCTGTACCGACCACCGCCCCAGCAGCCTTCTGCAATCCTGGCTGCATCTCGGCAGCCCGCAGCGAACAAAGAAAAAGGGCGGCTCCTTTCGGATGCCGCCCTTCGCGCCTCAGCGCTTCTCGCGAATCAGGTGCCGCTAGTCGCGGGCTTGGGCGCGCCGAAGATGCTGGCGGGGCGCCGCTTCTCGGCCTTGTCTTTGCGCTTCTCGCTGTAGGTGGGGATGATGGCGCGCTGGCGGGGCGGCAGGTCGCGGCCAGCCAAGACGGCCTCGATCTCCGTCGAGTCGAGCGTTTCGCGCTCGAGCAGGGCGGTCGCGAGGGCGTCGAGCTTGTCGCGGTTGTCGCTCAGCACCTGGCGAGCCTTGGCGTACTGCTCGTCGACGATGCTGCGCACTTCTTGGTCGATCTCGGTGGCGGTGGTCTCCGAGTAGTCTTCGCGGCGCGACGTCATTTCGCGGCCGAGGAAGACGCTCTCTTCGTTTTCGCCGTAGGCGACCGGCCCGAGGCGCTTGGTCATGCCGAGCTCACACACCATGGCGCGAGCCAGGCGCGTGGCGCGCTTGATGTCGTCCTGCGCGCCGGTCGTGATCTCGGAGAACACGATCTCCTCGGCGACGCGGCCACCCAGCGCCATGGCGATGCGTGCCTTGGTCTGCTGGCTGGTCATCAAGTGCCGGTCTTCGGTCGGCAGGAACATGGTGACGCCCAGGGCGGCGCCGCGAGGAATGATGGACACCTTGTGGACGGAGTCGTTGCCCTCCACCAGCTTGCCCACGATGGTGTGACCGGCTTCGTGCCAGGCGGCCGTGCGGCGCTCACCCTCGCTCATCACCATGGAGCGACGCTCGGTGCCCATTAGGACCTTGTCCTTGGCGAGCTCGAAGTCTTCCATCGTGACGGAGTCTTTGTCTTGGCGGGCGGCGAGCAGGGCCGCTTCGTTCACCAGGTTCTCGAGATCGGCACCCACGAAGCCGGGGGTACCGGCCGCCAGGATGTTCAGATCCACGTCGCCACCGAGCGGCACCTTCTTGGTGTGCACCGCCAAGATGCCCTCGCGGCCACGGATGTCGGGACGCGGCACGGTGATGCGGCGGTCGAAGCGACCGGGGCGCAAGATCGCGGGATCCAGCACGTCGGGCCGGTTGGTGGCCGCGATGATGATGACGCCCTCGTTGGACTCGAAGCCGTCCATCTCGACGAGCAGCTGGTTCAGCGTTTGCTCGCGCTCGTCGTGGCCGCCGCCCAGACCGGCGCCGCGGTGACGACCGACAGCGTCGATTTCGTCGATGAAGATGATGCAGGGCGCGTGCTTCTTGCCCTGTTCGAACAAGTCGCGGACGCGGCTAGCGCCGACGCCGACGAACATTTCGACGAAGTCAGAGCCGGAGATGCTGAAGAACGGCACACCTGCTTCACCCGCGATGGCGCGGGCCAGCAGTGTCTTGCCGGTGCCGGGAGGGCCCATCATCAAGACGCCCTTGGGGATGCGGCCGCCCAGGCGCTGGAACTTCTTCGGGTCCTTGAGGAAGGCGATGATCTCTTCGACCTCGTCCTTCGCTTCGTCGATACCGGCGACGTCGGCGAACGTGATCTTGTTCTGCGACTCGCTGAGGAGGCGGGCGCGGCTCTTGCCGAAGCTCATCGCCTTGCCACCGCCAGCCTGAAGCTGACGCATGAACAAGTAGAACATCACGATGACGAAGAGCATCGGCAGCATGATGGTCAGGACCGGGCCAACCAGCGGGCTGCTCTCGTCCTTCTGGTACGTGACCTCGACGCCGTTCTTCACGAGCTCGGCCGCCGCGTCTTCGTCCTTGACCGGACCGACGGTGTGGCCGCGGGTGGGCTCACCCTTGCCGCTGCCGTTCTTGATCATGAACGTGTAGTCACGGTCCTTGATCTCGACCTTGTCGATATGGCGCGCGTCCTTCGGCGCCTTGGTCAAGGCGATGAACTCGCTGTAGGAGATGTCGGGGCGAGGCGGGTTCTCGATACTGAGGAAATGCCAGATCGACAAGAACGCGACGAGAACGACTACCCAGAGAAGAAGAGTCTTCGGCGGTTGCTTCACTCGAACCTCTACAAACGAAAAAGTGCCGGTGGGGCCCAACGGATCATGCCACCCATGGCCTGAAACGTCGATTGCCCAAAATCACTTTTCTTTCTTGTTTCTAGCTTATGACTTGATTTCCCGCGGCCGTTGGACGCGCAAATCTCGGCCGCCAGCCACGCGGATGGCGACAGACCGCCCAAGACGCCTCGCCCGCAGCACCTCACGGATTTGGGCGCGGTTCAGTTCTGCCTCGTTTTCGAGCCCGGCTGTCTCGGCTAGCCCGGCGAGCGTGGGCAGCTGGGAGCCGCTCAGGGCGTCTGCGAGCGCGTTCAGGTGCTGAACGATTTGTGGAGAAAGTTGTGCGAGTAGCGGCAGCGCCTCGTGCCGAACGCGGACGCGCAAGAACGCAGCGTCCTTGTTGGACGGATCTTCGGCAAAATCGAGGCAATGGCGCTGCAGGTGTAAGAGCACGTCTTGCTTGCTCGCCCTGACGAGCGGTCGAATCACATCCTGCGCACGCGGAGCCAGCACCGCAAGGCCCCTCGGCCCGGCGCCGCGTAGCAGGCGTAGCAGCACGGTCTCGGCGCGATCGTCAGCGTGGTGAGCGGTGGCGATCAGCGCTTGCTCGGGCGCCGCCACCTCGCGCAGCGCCGCGTAGCGCGCTTCACGTGCGCGGGCCTGCAAGTTGCCGCCGCGAGCGAGCCGAACGCGGGTGCGTCCAAACGGCACCCCGAGCTTCGTAGCGAGCGCCTCGGCCTTGTCCAATTCAGCGGACGCTTCACCGCGCAGGCCGTGATCCACGCCGTGCGCCAAGAGCCGGTAGCCGAGCTTGGGCGCGAGCCGCGCCAGCACCGACAGCATGGCCTGCGAGTCACCGCCACCCGACACTGCCGCCAGCACGCTCTGCCCTTGCAATGGACCACACTCCTCGAGCAGCGTGCGCCGAACGAGCGTGATCAACGTCGGCGGGTGCGAGCGCGCCATGCTCCCCTCACGAGAGCTCGAAATCTTTGCAGAATTCGAGCGCGTCCACCCGCTGCAAGTCGACGCCCACATGCGGCGCGGTGGGGTAACCGTTGCCGCAAATGCGCGCCTCTGGCCCGAAATGCACGCAGTCTTCACAGCCAAAGCGCAGCTCGAAGCGCTGGGCTTCGAGGCGCAGCCGCTCGTCGACGCGGCTCGTGCTCATTGGAACGGCTGCGCTGGTTGGCCGCGTTGAAAGAAGAACTCGAATTCGCCGTGCACGTTCGAGCTGGTGACGGCTTCCGGGTCTTCGGCGTCAATCAGGTCGCGCGGGTCCGCGAAGCGCACGTCGAAGATGGCCGAGGTCAGGCGCGCGTCGCTGTCTTCTTCGTTGGGGTCACCGCTGAAGATGGAGCTGAACGTGATGTCGCCGCTGACCGAGTAGGTCGCGCTGTTCTGCTCGTGGCAGGTTTGATGAAGGTAAAGCGAGAGCGACACGAGCGGCCCCGGCTCTCCTGTCAACGGCTGACCGGGCGGCGCCACTCCCTCGGGCACACCGACCGGAATCGGCGCGCCGAGCTGCGCCTTTACGGCCGCTAGATCCCGAACCAGCACGATGAGTCCGTCGGAAGCCTCGGTGTTGTTGTCGCCGCGCTGCACGCGAATCTGCAAGGACTCGCCACGGTACGGGTTGGCGGCGAAAAAGTCCGGTTGCAGATCGAACGAACCGTTCCAGCACTCCTTCAGGTAGAGGCGGTCGGCCTTCACCTTGCCCGTGCCGTCGCCCACCGTGCAGCCGGTGCCCAGCGCGAGCGGCAGCAACAACGCCGGCAAGAGCGCGAACCGCTTCACGGGCTTTGCTCCTGCACGGGCGCCTGCACCTCCGCTTGCTCGGCTTTGCGAATCAGGCCGCCACCCAGGACGCGCGTGCCGGCGTAAAACACCGCAAATTGTCCGGGTACCACGGCCTGAACTGGCTTTTCGAAGAGCACCCGGGCGCCGCCTGGCGTCTTGACGATGCGAGCCGGCAGCGGCGTGCCGCGATAGCGGACTTGTACTTCTGCGTTCAGGGGCAATGTAAGTCCTGCCGCCAGGCTCACGTCGTCCAACATGGCGGACGTGACCATCAGCCGCTCGACGGGCCCAAGCTCGATGCGACCCTGCTCTGGATCGATGGCGACGACGTAACTGGGCTTACCGAGCGCGACGCCCAAATTACGGCGCTGCCCGACCGTAAACCGATGCACGCCCGTGTGCTGGCCGACGGTGCGTCCGTTCTCGTCGACGATGGGGCCGGGCCGCAGCCGTTGACCGGCGCGCTCATCGACGAAGCTGTCGTAGCGACCGGTCGGCACGAAGCACAGCTCCTGGCTCTCGCCCTTTTGGGCGCCAGGCAGATCGAGCTTCAGCGCTTCGGCGCGCACCTCGGCCTTGTCAGAATCCCCGAGCGGAAAGCACAAGCGCGACAGCGTGGCGTCGCTCAGCATGTGCAAGAAGTAGCTTTGGTCCTTGCCCGGGTCGCGACCGCGATGCAGCTCCGTGCGACCCTCGTTCTCGACCAAGCGCGCGTAGTGGCCGGTGGCGACGCGCGAGGCGTCGAGCTTGTCGGCCAGCGCCATCAGCTCCTTGATCTTCACGCCGCGGTTGCAGCGCACGCAGGGGCTGGGAGTTTCGCCGCCCAGGTAACCGTCGACGAACGGCGACACGACCTCGCGCTGAAACAGCTCACGTCGATCGAAGGCGTAATGAGGAAAACCGAGCGCGTCGGCCACCCGGCGCGCGTCGTGAATGTCTTCCGGCGCGCAGCAGCGGCTCTTCACGCTGCCGTCGTCCGGGTAGTCCCACAGGTGCAAGGTCACGCCCACGACGTCGTAGCCCTGGGCGAGCAAGCGTGCGGCCGCCACGGAGGAGTCCACCCCTCCGCTCATGGCTACGAGAATGCGCTGTCGCGTCACGGGCCGAAGAGTAGCCGGCTTTGTGCGCCAGGCCCGCATTGGCGCGCATTTTCGCGATTAGTGCGGAGAAATCACGGTTTTGACCGCGTTCGACGCCCGGTCGACCAGCTTGGCGACTAGGTCGACCGCCTCGCTGTAGCGGTAGATGCCCGCCTGCAGCGCGATCAGCTGCGCGGAATCCAGCCCGCCCAGATTGCCGCGCGCGGCTCCCGTTATCAACGCCTCGCCACGATCGACGGCGCCGCCGATGCCCTTCAAGGCCTTGGCGAACGAAGCGCCCGAGGGCTTGGCGGTCGGGGCGCCGGAGCTGTCCGGGGTCACCTCGATCGGCACCATTTCGTAGGCGGGGCTCTCTCCTCCGATGCGCATGGGCGCCATTCGGTCGGCAGGCGCGGTGGTTGCGTCCTTTTTTCGGGTGGCTGCCAAGAATGCAGCTCGATTGCAGAAGCTAACGTGGCGGTTTTGGGCCGCGCGGGGCGGTGAGGAGAAGGTGGACGCCCGCGCCTGCGGCGCGAGGCGGGAGGGGTGAGCCTGCGGGGAGAGGTGGGCGGGCTGCGCCCGGGGGGCGAGCTGCGCTCGGGTTCGAGCTGCGCTCGGGAGAGGTGGGCGGGCTGCGCTCGGGAGAGGTGAGCGGGCTGCGCCCGGGGGCGAGCTGCGCTCGGGTTAGGTGAGCGGGCTGCGCCCGGGTTAGGTGGGCGGGCTGCGCCCGGGGGCGAGCTACGCTCGGGGGCGAGCTGCGCTCGGGAGAGGTGAGCGCGCCTTCGGCGCGGGCTCCAGCGAAGCTGGTTCACCTTTCCCGCCGCGGGCGCAGCCACTCTCCCCGAAGGCCCACCTCTCCCCAAAGGTCCACCTCTCCCCGAAGGCCCACCTCTCCCCGAAGGCCCACCTTTCCCGCCGCAGGCGGTGCCCGGGCGAAGCCCGTCCACGTCTACGATCTCGATCAACGTATCGACGCCGCACGGCTGCTGCTTGCTCGGGTGGGGCTGATTTTATCAGTGTCCTCGCTGCCGTCGAGGCCGGGGCCGGCTGCGCCGGTGCCCGCGTTGCGGGCAGCCCCAACGGCAGCTCCGGGCACTGCTGTTGGACTGGGTATGGCTCGCAAGCAGGCGAGACCGAAGTCCAGGAGTTTCACGGTGGCATACGAACTCGAAGAGCTGAGTTTGCAGTTGATCGACGCGCTCGTGCCGTTGATGCCGCGCATCAAGCAGGGGGACAAGTCACTCGAGGACCAGCTACGGCGCGCAGCAAGCAGCATTGGACTCAACGTCGCAGAAGCGGCGTTGTCGGATCCAGGGAACAAGCGCGCGCGGTTCCATACTGCTGCGGGGAGCGCGAGGGAGACGCAACATGCGCTGCGTCAAGCAATCGCGTGGCGTCACGTTCGAGCAACGGAGGCGGAGCGCGCGCTCAAGTTGACGGGGAGGCTCGTGGCAATACTGTGGCGGGTTACGCGGCGGTAGCCCCAGCCAATCCGCGGCTTCTCGCTCCACCGCAGCTAGCGCTCGGGATGCAGGACGCAGTCGGTACAGGAGCAGAAGCGCACCTGGAGCACACCTGCCGGGGCACCGCAGACAGATGGCGAGCGGCAGAGTTCATCGGATTCACACGGCAGCCGGCAATGCACGTCGTCGCAACGTGTTCCTGGCGGGCAGTCGGAGTGACGGCTGCAGTTGCTCGTGAGGTAGCCGTCCGGGAAAACGCCACCTGGCGAAAGACAGTAAAGAATACCCGGCGGTAGGTCGGGAGTATCGACGTAGCCGTCCGGCGGAGCAATTGCTGCTGGCTCACCGCCAACCGAGTCGCCGAGACCGTCGCCAGGTTGCCAGCCGTCTTCCGCCACGCACGCTGAACCAATGCGAGTCTCGCTGGGTTCGACTGCCGGTGTCGACGGTACGGCAGCCTTGTGCTCGCCGCCTTCATCGCGCGACGCGCAACCAAACGCCGTCAAGGCCGCCACCACCAGGACTCTGTTCATCCTACGCCGCGGTAGCGTAGCTCAAGTCCAGCAACTAAGTCCGGCTTTGTGCCGCAGGCTGTCGCCCGCTCAGCTAGCGCCGAGCGCTCGCGCCAAGCGTCGGCGCTGGGCGGCGCGCGCTGTCTCGCCCTTCAGCTCGAGCAGTTGCGCCTCCCAAGCGCACAGCTCGGCGACGGCCTGAATCCGCTCGGGGCTACCCAGCATGCGCCGCAGCGAAGTGGCCTCGAGCTCGAAGAAGCCGGGCACAATGCCGAGCTCCGCGTAAGCGTGGGTAACGCGCTGGAGCGCCTCTTCTTGCTCTTGCGCGCCAGCACCCGTCTTACCAAGCGCGCGCGCGATGGCTTCGCCCACCTGTTCGATCAGGCGCTTGATGTAGTCCTGGCGAATCATCAGCCGAAAGGACGTCTACCATCGCGGACCAGAGGGAGCCACGAAGTCCACCGCTACCGGCGTCAGCCGGTTCACCTCTCCCGCGCCGAAGGCGCGTCCACTGCCACCGTCACGCCCACGGCCGCAGGCCGTCCACGTCACTTTCACTTTCACTTTCACCTTCACGTCCACCTTCACGTCCACCTTCACGTCCACGACGCTCGCGCCGAAGGCGCGGCGTCTCTGGAGCGCCCGGCTGTACCGAGATCCGCCCCGGCAGCCTTCTGCGAGCTTGGCTGCGTCTCGGCAGCCCCCGCTCGTGTCTCGCGGGCTGTATCAGTCAGTCGGCTGGACCATGCGATCCCAATAGGGGCGTAGGTCGAGCTCCACGTCCAAGCGCTTGAGCAGTTGGAAGATGCCGCCGAGCTTGCGATGCAAGAAAAGCAGGCGTCTGGGCGGCGGCGAGAACTTCAGGCTGCGAACGAAGCGGCGCCCGATGTCTTGCGAGCGCTCCGCATAACCAGCATCGCGAAACGCAAAGGGTTGTAGCGAGGGCGCGAAGGGCTCGCTCGCGACCGTGAGAAATTCCGCCAACAGCTCGCGCGTCTCGCCGGACTCGCGCTGATCGATCAGTCCGAACGCCACGCCCTCGTCGGCGATTCGGCGCGCGTCCCCCGCTGCCACCACGCGCAGCAGCTGCACGTAGCCTTGACGAAACTCGCGCGAGAATTCGAGAGTGGCGCCAAAGTCGAGCAAGACCAACTGACGCGCCTGACTTCGCACCAAAAAGTTGCCGAAGTTGGGGTCCGTCTGCACGAGGCCCCAGACGAAAAACTCCTGGCAATAGAGCTCGAGCAGCAGCTGAGCGAGCCAACGACGATCTGCCTGCGACTGCCCTCCTTGCAGCCACTCTCCGAGCGGCTGGCCTTCCTCCCAGGTCATCGTGTGCACGCGGGTCGTAGAGAGCTGCGGGAGCGAGCGGGGGACGACGAAGCGCGGATCGCGCGCAACCAGGGCAGAGAATCGCTCTTGGCTAGCCAGCTCGTGACGGTAGTCGGCTTCGAGGTGCAAGATGCTGCGCAGCTCGTCGAACACGCCGGCTAGGTCGACCTTGCTGCGTGAAACCGCCAGCCAGCCGTTGGCGAGCTTTTGCAAGACGTCCAGATCGCTGTCGATGCTCTCGCGCACCGCGGGATACTGAATCTTCACCGCGACCGGGACACCGTCGACGGCGGCTCGGTGCACCTGCCCGATGCTGGCAGATGCTGCGGGGCCCGTTTCGAAGCTGTCGAACCCTCGTGCCCAGCCCTCCCCCAGATCTTCGACCAGCACCCTGCGCAAGCTTTCGAACTCCACGGGCTCGGCGCCCGCTTGGAGCTGAGCCAAGATCGCCATCGCCTCGGGCGGCAACACGTCGCTGGCGTCGATCGACAGCAGTTGACCGGCTTTCATCAGCGCTCCTTTGAGCCTGCCCAAGCTGTCGACCATCAGCCGTGCCTGTTCGATGCGCGCCTTCAGCTCGGAGGCGCGGAGCTTGTCGACCGAGCCGCTCAGGCCTGCACGAACCCGATGCCGGAGCTCTTGACCGGAAATTCCTGCAACCAGCCCCAGGACGGCTTTCGAGCGGCTCCAGGCGTCTTTGGGGAGCTTTGTCATGCGGCCTGTGGTCCGCCGCGAAGTGGGAAGTTTTCTTCGAACGCCTGCCGGGGATCCAGCGGGACCTGCAATTGCTCGAGCGTCAGGTACAGCCCGACGAGCGCGACGCCCAAGAAGGTTAGCTCTGGATGCAGCTTGGACTTGCTGTCGGCTGTCTCGCGAAAGATGCGGTCGAAGGTCGAGCGAAAATTAGCGATTGAAAAGCGGAGCGCACCGGCGTCACCCGGACCAAAGTGCTCGCGCAGCAGCCGCTCGATTCGTTGCGCGAAGCCCGCCAAGGGGCGCGACTCCCAGCCGTACAGCTCGATACCATTGGCCAGCGCCAGTTGGTCTTGGCGATAGAAGCCTTCGTAGAGCGACTGCACGCGCCGCCTGAAGTCGGGGTCGGGCTCGTACCACAGCCCGCTCGGATAAAACGACAAGGATTGTTGCGCGTCGTCCCAGGCAAAGTGTCGAGGGCGCAGATCCAAGAACCACGGACCAGGACCTTGGAGCTGGTGAAAATACAGGCCGAGCACGCGCGCTCCAATCGCTGCACGCGCCGCAGGGCCGAGCGCACCCACGTCGAGCGGCGCCACGGGAGAATCCGCTATCTCGACAGCCGAGCCCGCGCTCCGAAGCGACGCGGCCAGGGCCTGCGCTGCGCGCGTGCGTGCGGCATGGGAGCCGTGGTGTTGGACGATTTCCAGCGCCCGACTCAGCACTTTTCCGGTGTGAATGACCTTGAGCGCTGACAGGGACGTGTAGGGCAAGAAGTCGCGAAACGGCTCCGGCGTGAGCCGCATCGCCCACTCAACGGCCACGGGCCTCGGGACATGCCGGAATGGTCGGCGTTACCGCCTCGGCCTGCCTAACCTCGCCATTGCCGAACAGGTGTCCCGACCGTCGTGCCTTGGTGGCGAGGTAGAAGCGATTGTGGGGATTGGGAACCATCTCGTGCGCCAGGCGTCGGCTGACGTCGATGCCTTCGACCGAGAGCTGTCGAATCTTGTCAGGGTTGTTGGTCATGAGCGCAACACTGGCCACACCGAGCGTGCGCAGCATGGCCGCCGCGACCGCGTAGTCACGTTCGTCGGCGGCGAAGCCCAGCATGAGGTTGGCGTCGACCGTGTCGAAGCCCTGCTCCTGCAGCTCGTACGCTCGAATCTTGTTGGCAAGGCCGATGCCTCGCCCTTCCTGACGCAGATAGAGCACGACGCCGCGCTCCGCAGCGCCCACGAGCCGCAGCGCGCTTTCGAGTTGGCCGCGACAGTCACAGCGGAGCGAGCCGAAAGCGTCCCCCGTCAGGCACTCCGAGTGCAGTCGCGTCGGCACGTCTTCTGCCCCCTGCACCTCGCCGCGCACCAGCGCAACGTGCTCGAAAGAGTCACGGTCGTTGTGAAACACGTGCGCACGAAACCTGCCGAACTCCGTAGGAAGCTCGGCCGTGGCGACAACGTGGGCGTGGACTCGACCCGGCGTAACCGAAGGCGCAGGAGCCACTCCCGGAACAGCATGACGGGCAACTGGAATGCAATGAGCTGAAATCATTGAAGTTTCTAGTCCTTTAAAACCGCATTGCTTGGAACTGCACCTGGCCAAGCGTGTACAGATGTTGTACACATTGCGTAGAGGTCAAGGCTTGGCGACGAAGAAAAACGATACCGCCGGCAAGCAGGGCCCCGACGACCGCCATTCCATCAAGGTCGTGTCGGAGCTCACCCGGTTGCCGATGGGTACGCTCCGCGCCTGGGAGCGGCGCTACGGCTTTCCGCGGCCCGAACGGCGTCGCGATTCCAACCGGCGTCTCTACAGTGCCGAGCAGCTCGAGCGCTTGCGTCGAGTCGCGCAGCTACTGGAGCGCGGGTACCAGCCGAGTGACGTCATCCACAAGAGCGAGCCAGAGTTGGTCCAGCTGCTCGGCGCGAGCGCAGGGCTGACGCCAGACGTCACTGCGCTCACTGCGGCCGCTGGCGTGCCCCGGCTGCTCGAGCTGCTGGCGGCCGACGACGCCAAGGGTATCGAAGAGCAACTGCGGCTCGCCGCCGCAGCTTGGGGTGCCAAACGCTTCGTCACCGAGCTGGCTCATCCGCTCGCGCAAGCCGTCGGCGAAGCCTGGGCGAAAGGCGAGCTCTCGATTCGACACGAGCACTTGATGACCGAATGCCTGACGACTCAGCTGCGCGCGCTCTTGGCAGCGCACCAGGACGTTGATGGAGCGCCCCACGTCGTGCTTGGAACGTTGCCCGGAGAAAGTCACACCTTGGGGCTACAAATGGTGGCTGTGTACCTGGCGCTGAGCGCGGCCAAGCCGCGGCTTTTGGGCGCCAATACGCCGCCGGAACAGATCGCTGCCGCTGCCGGCGCGCTGGGCGCGTCGGTGATAGGCATCGCGGTCAGCCCAGCTGCGGAAGTGCCCGCAACACGCCGCCAGCTCCGTCGTTTGGCAGCGGAGATACCGAAATCGACCCGGTTGTGGGTCGGTGGTGCGGGCGCCAATGCTCTCGGCGACTTGCCAGCGCCGGCGGAGGTCGTAGCAAGCTGGCTCGCGATTGATCAGGCGCTGGGGCGCGCGCGGCTCCAGGCCTTCGGCGGGGCGCGATGACGAAGAGCAGTAGCGGAGTAGCGCTGGTGACAGGAGCCAGCGGCTTCATCGGCGGCGCGCTCATCCCCGCGTTGCAGGCCCGCGGCTTTCGAGTCGTGGCCACCAGCCGTCGTCCGCGGGCGCCAAGCAACGGCGTGGAATGGCGCACCTGCGATCTGCTCGACCCCGCGTCTCTGCCAGCCGCATTCGAGGGCGCTCGAGTGGCGTACTACCTGGTGCACAGCATGGGCGGCAGCGCCTCCAACTTCCGCGACTTGGAGCGGCGCACGGCCGAGGCCTTCGTTGCCAGCGCGGCAAAGGCAGGAGTCGAGCGCATCGTTTACCTCGGCGGCCCGGCTCCGCCGGGAGTGCCCTCGGAGCACCTGCGAAGCCGCTTGGAGGTGGGCGAGATCTTACGAGCGGGCCCGGTTTCGGTCGTCGAGCTGCGAGCCTCGATGGTGGTTGGGCACGGCAGTGCCTCGTGGCAAATCGTGCGAGACCTGGCGGTTCGTTTGCCCGTGATGGTGCTCCCCAAGTGGCTCGCCTCGCGAACACGACCGGTCGCTTTGCAAGACGTGGTCGCAGCGCTGGTGGCGACCGCCGACCTACCGCTTTCGCACAGCGAGTGGTTCGACCTGCCGGGCCCCGAGGTCATGAGCGGCCAGCAGATCCTGGAGCGCATCGCGGCGCTGCGAGGACGCCACTTCTTGGCTTTGAAGGTGCCGTTCTTGTCGCCGCAACTATCCGCGCTTTGGCTACGCCTCATCACCCGCACCGATTTCGCCTTGGCTCGAGAGTTGGTGCTAGGCCTGCAAGAGGACCTGCTGCCCAAGGACGAGCGCATTTGGTCACTCATCGACCATACGCAGCTCATGTCGTTCGACGCGGCAGCACGGCACGCATTGGCGAGCGAGTGACGCGCACGGGTTTGCGGCTGTGGGTGTGCGCTCTCTGCGCGTGGACGCTGTGTTTCGTCGTGCTGCAGCGGCTGGGCACGTGGATACCGTTCGCTTTCGTCGGCGTGATGTTGGTCGGCGTGGCCTTGTCGCGAAGCGTCGTACCGCGTGCTCTGCTACGGCCGTCGCTCGCGCTCACGACGGTTGGCCTCGCCGGAGGCGCGCTCATGGTCTTAGGCACCCACCTTGCCTATCGAGCCCTCGTTGCGTTCGCGCCGCCAGTGGCGGGGGCGACTCGCCAACTCCTGAACTTGCTCAATGTCGCGGGCTTCTCTCCGGAGGTGCGAGCGCTGCTGATTGTCCTGATCGCAAGCTGCGAGGAGCTGATATTTCGCGGGCTTTTGCCGACGTCCGGCACGGTGAGCAAGAGCGTTCCTCACTTGCCCTCCCGCCGTGAGCTCACCCACATCGTGGCGTTCGCAGGTGTCTACGCGTTCACCACGCTGCCGCTCGGTAGTCCCCTGCTCGTGCTGTGCGCGCTAGCCTGCGGCAGCCTGTGGGGATTCATGCGGGTTGCAACCGGCTCACTCGTCGCCCCCGTCTTGGCGCACGTCGTCTGGGATCTGGGCGTGCTCATCGTCTGGCCCATCGCAGCCCAGCTGTCCTAGTCAGACCGCGCCAGGCGTTCTTGCTCAATTTGGGCGCTGGGGTGCGGCCCCGACTGCGACGAGCGAGACACGAGTCGAGATGACCTGGCCTCCGCGAAGAACCTTGATCTCGACCTGATCTCCGGCGCGATGTTCGTCGAGGGCGTTGTAGAAGTCGTCATAGCTGCCAATCAGCGATTTGCCGATCGCGACCACGATGTCGCCAAGGACTATGCCATCTTCGCTGAGCGTGACGCCTCGTAGGCCGGCTGCGTCTGCGGGCGTGCCCTTCAGTACGTTGAGGACAATCACGCCTTTGATCCCCAACCGACGCTCCGCTCGTTGATTGGGGTCGATCTCGATCCCGAAGCCGAGCTCCTCGGCGCGCCCCGTTGCGATGATCTGCGGCACGATTCGGGCGATCACCCGGGAGGGGACAGCGAAGCCAATCCCGGCGCTCGACCCGCTCTTGCTGAAAATCATGGTGTTCATGCCAATGAGATTTCCCGCCGAATCGAGTAATGGGCCGCCAGAGTTCCCCGGGTTGATGGCCGCGTCGGTCTGAATCATATCGCGTATCGTCACACCGCCTGCGCCGACCACCTGGCGTCCCAGCGCGCTGATCACCCCCGTGGTGAGCGTGTGGTCGAGCCCGAACGGATTGCCGATGGCGATCGTTTTCTGACCGACCTGGAGCACCTCCTTCGGATCCAGGACGCGTAGCGGGGTCAGGGACCCCGGGGGCACGTCGATTTTGATGACGGCAATGTCTTTCCGAGGCTCGGCTCCGACGAGCCTCGCCGGATAGGTTTTATCCGTGCTGAGGGTGACGTTGAGGGCTCGCGCTCCCTGCACGACGTGAAAGTTGGTGACGATCGTGCCCCGGTCGTCCCAGGCGAAGCCGGAGCCCGAGCCAGCCGGCACCTCGGCTGCAACACGCTCGAAGTGGTCGACGACCAGCCGCAATTGCGTGACGAAGACCGTGGATGGCGCGGCGGCGCGGAAAATCGCGATCGTGTTGCGCTCGTCTTCGGTACGGAACGCGCCCTCGTCGACCCGGGGCGGCGATGGAGGTGCTGACAGTTGCGCCGGAGCCAGAGCGGAGGGAGCTGGCGGTGGGACCGTCGCCACGGGCTTGCCGGCTGGCGCTTCGCGCCGGCAAGCAGCAAGCGCCAGCAAAGCAGCCATGCGGTAAGTGGGGCCTGCGCGCATTTGCGGTAGCATCGCACGGCGTTGCCGACGCGAGAACACGTGGGCTACGGAGCTATTCCAAAGCCCGCGCGGACAGCCTGAGGCGCGCTGGCTGCAATTTCGCGTAGCGGCCCCTTGACACGTTTCAGCTGGGTGTTTAGCGGAAAAACACGACTTTCGGCTGCCCTGGCATCCGCGGGTCTCCCCCGGGATGGCTAGGCAACCCATGGCACGCGCTGACGCGTGGCAACCGAGCGCCAACAAGGAGAACCCTCATGCTGAAACCGGATGATTTTTCCTTTCTCGCCGAAGACGAAGACTCGGCAGAGCTACTGCGCGCTCTGCCTGAGATTCGCCACAACCTGGAACCCGCGCCGAGAGACGAGGAGCTGGGACTGCGTGCGCTCCTCGACTGGCCAGAACCGAGCCCCCCGGCGTGGGTGCACCACGCTGCGTAGTCGGCGCGCATACCTACGAAATTTTGCGGCAATTTACCCAGTTTAGATAAAACCAAAGGAGGCAATGCATGTTGAACACATGGAATGCCGTCGCAACGCTGGACCGCATGTTCGATGACGTCATGGGCTCAGCGTTCGGAGCGGCTACGAGCAATCGAACGTTCGACCCCGCTGTCGACGTGCGCACGAGCGACACCGAAGTGACCCTGGCTTGGGATATGCCGGGAGTGAAGCAAGAAGACCTCGAGATTACGCTCGCCGACCACGTCTTGACGGTCAAGGGGACGCGGCGATTCGAAAGCAAGGACAACGAGCGGGTGATGCTCGGGCGAGCCTACGGAGCGTTTGCTCGGTCGTACACGCTGCCCGAAACCCTCGACGAGCACCACCTCTCTGCGGAGCTCGCCGACGGAGTGCTGACCGTGCGGATCCCGAGGCTTCCCGAGGCGCAGCCTCGGAAGATTCCGATCAGCCTCGGCTCGGCTGCGAAACAGCTGAATCAGTAACGGATTCGAAGACTAAGTCCGAAGAGCGGGGCGAACCACCGAGGCTCGCCCCGCTGCTCGGCATTGCTCCACCAACCGAGAAAGGCAACCGCCAAGACTGCGAGGCAAAGACAGATGACGACGAAGATTCGACCGCTTCAAGATCGCGTGCTGCTCAAGCGCGTGCAGGAGGAACAGAAGACCCAAGGGGGCATCATCATCCCCGACACCGCCAAGGAGAAGCCCATGGAGGGCGAGGTGGTGGCGGTCGGGAACGGCAAAGTGCTCGACGACGGTAGCGTCCGTGCCCTCGGCGTGAAGGCCGGCGATCGGGTGCTGTTCGGCAAATATTCGGGCACCGAAATCAAGCTCGACGGTGAGGAGCACCTCATCGTCCGCGAAGACGACATCTTGGGCGTCGTGGCGCAGCGTTGAAAGGAGGTCGAACCATGTCTGCCAAACAAATCGTCTACGATGAGTCAGCACGCAATTTGATTCTGAGCGGCGTCAATTCTCTGGCCGACGCCGTGAAGGTGACGCTGGGGCCCAAAGGTCGCAACGTGGTGATCGAAAAGAGCTGGGGCTCGCCTACCATCACCAAAGACGGGGTGACCGTCGCCAAAGAAATCGAGCTCGAGAACAAGTTCGAGAACATGGGCGCCCAAATGGTGCGCGAGGTCGCGTCCAAGACCAGCGACGTCGCGGGTGACGGCACCACCACCGCCACGGTGCTCGCCCAGGCCATTTTCAAGGAGGGCAGCAAGCTGGTCGCGGCCGGGCACAACCCCATGGCCATCAAGCGCGGCGTCGATCACGCAGTTGCGGCGCTGACAGAAGAGCTGAAGAAGCTTGCCAAGCCCACCAAGGACGCGAGCGAGATCGCCCAGGTGGGCACGGTGTCCGCCAACGGCGACGCCACCATCGGCAAGCTGCTGGCGGATGCGATGGAGAGAGTCGGCAAGGAAGGCGTGATCACGGTCGAAGAGGCCAAGAGCGCGGAGACCTCGCTGGACGTCGTCGAGGGCATGCAGTTCGACCGCGGCTACATCTCTCCGTACTTCGTCACCGACCCCGAGCGCATGGAGGTCTCGTTCGAAGATCCTTACATTCTGCTGAGCGAGCGCAAGCTCGCAAACATGAAGGATCTGGTGCCGGTGCTCGAAGCAGTCGCGCGCTCGCAGCGCCCGCTGCTGATCATCGCGGAGGACGTAGAGTCCGAGGCTCTCGCGACCCTGGTCGTCAACAAGCTGCGCGGCACACTAACTTGCGCGGCCGTGAAGGCGCCTGGCTTCGGCGACCGGCGCAAGGAGATGCTCAAGGACATTGCCATCCTCACCGGTGGTCAGGTGATAGCCGAAGAGCTCGGGCTCAAGCTCGAGAACGTGCAGATCACCGATCTAGGCCAGGCCAAGCGCGTCAAGATCGACAAGGACAACACCACCATCATCGATGGCGCCGGTCAGAAAGAGAAGATCAAGGGGCGCCAGCAGGAAATCAGGACGCAAATCGAGGCGACGAGCAGCGACTACGATCGCGAAAAGCTGCAAGAACGGCTGGCAAAGCTGGTCGGCGGTGTCGCAGTGATCAAGGTCGGAGCCGCCACCGAAGTGGAGATGAAGGAGAAGAAGGCGCGTGTGGAAGACGCTCTGCACGCAACGCGCGCCGCCGCCGAGGAAGGCATCGTGCCTGGCGGAGGAGTTGCTCTGCTGCGAGTGCAGTCCGCGCTGGACCAGCTGAAGGTCGACCCAGAGCAGGAGTTCGGCGTGCGCATCATCCGACGCGCCATCGAAGAGCCGCTACGGCAAATCGTGGCCAACGCGGGGCTCGAAGGCTCGGTTGTCGTGCAGAAGGTGAAAGAGGGCAAGGGTAACTTCGGCTACAACGCCGCCAACGGCTCGTACGGTGATCTGCTAGCCCAGGGCGTCATCGACCCGGTCAAGGTCGTTCGGACGGCGCTTCAAAACGCGGCGTCCGTCGCCAGTCTGATGCTGACGACAGACGCGCTGATCGCCGAGCTTCCGAAAGCCCAGAAATCGCAGACTCCCCAAGCGCACGCCGGCGAAGCCTGAGCGAGAGCAGAGTGGGACTATCTCCGTGCTGGGAATGAAACAGGCACGGGTGATGTTACGAGCGTGGACTCGGTCACGAATACCGGGCCAGGAGAACCACTCATCGAGTGAAGCATCCGACAATCCAAACGCCCCAACCGACGTCAGTCGGCTAACGCCTTTGGCGTGAGCGCGGAGGGGGCGGCGCGGCTCGTTTCGCCGCCCCCTCCGCCCCCATTTCGTCTCGCGAGAATCAGGCAAGATGAAGCGCAAACCGCCCCTGCCGCCCCGTCGTGGTCCTGACCGGAATCGCCGTCGGACCGAAGACGCACTTCGAATCAGCCATCTTCGCCGTGAGGTAAAGACGGCCCTGGAGCTTGCCGTAGCTGCGCTGGCCCACGCCGAAGTCATCGACGCGCTGGCGACGGCCGCAGGTCTGCTCGAAGCGCTCGGCGAATTTCCCCGCACCTCGGCTCCTGTGCTCGCTACGCTGCCACGCGCCACCAAGCTCGCCGAGCAGAGCCTGCTCGCCTGGCGAGACTGGCAAGCGCTGCCCGCCCGCCGACGTTCTGCGTAAGCCGCTTGCCTTTGCCGATGGCCTAGGCGCTCAAGTTTGCACGTAGCTGTGGAAGCGTCCGTCACGGAAGGCCGCGAGCAAGCGGGTTGCTGCATTGGCGCTTTCGATCGAATCGCCGCGAAATCGCAGGTAGTCGGAGAAGCCGGGCATGTTCTTGGGGAGGGCTTTCATGGATGCGAAGCCCATCTGCCATTGCTCGAAGTGACGAGCGTCGACCTGGCGTCGGAGCAAGGTGACTAGCCGATGGTGACGCTTGTCCTTGCCAATCTTCTCGACAAGACTCGTCAAGACACGCTCGTCTCCCTCTAGTGCTTGAAGGAACGAGCCCTCATGGTAGAGCAGGATGCCCGTAACTCCGAGTAGGCCATTGTTGATGCGGGCCGCCCTGAGCAGATCCGTGAGCTGCAACTCACTGAAGGGCGCGACGGCTGCGCTCGAGTAAATGACCTGGTGCACGTCCCTAGAAACGTCGCGATCTCTCGCCCAATAAGGGGAGCTCTCGAGAGGGCCTCGGTTTCTTACAGTCGCACGGCAATGCCCGCGGGCTCGGACGGCAGCGTGAGCCTGTCGGTCAGCCGCGGTACGCAGCCGTCGACAGCGTGCTCACGCCGTCGACGAGCAAGCGTGAGCGCGGCCCTTGGGCGAGCACGGGGGCGTGGCCTAGGCAGACGAAGTGGTGCTGGGCGCGGGAGATCGCGACGTTGAGTAGGTTGGGGCGGGCATTCAAGAAGGCGAGCGAGCTGCCGTGCGTGACCACGCTGCTGAAGAGCACGATGCTGCGCTCGCCGCCTTGAAAGCGGTGCACGGTGCCGAGCGCCACGCCGCTCCGGCGTCCCAGACGCGCGCCCTCGCCTTCGGCCAGCTCCGAGCTGCTCTCCAATGCGATGCGCCGCTCCAGAAAGCCGCGCCGCAGCTGCTCGAGCTGACCGCGGTAAGGCGTGATAACGGCGATTTCTTCGAGCTGCACGCCGCCGCTGCGCAGGCTTTCGATCAGTGCGAGCGTTTCTGCGAGCTCTAGCTCGTTCCACCAGCTGCCGGCCAAGCGCGCTTGTTCGCCGCGCAAGTCGACCAGGTGCACGGGGCGCCTGAGATACGGTGCGTGTCGCGAGCGATCGGCGTGCGGCGTGTGAACCGAGAGCCCGTAGGCGCACAGCGCGTCGGACAACGCGATGATCTCGCGCTGGCACCGAAAATGATCGGTCAGCTTGCCGCGCTCTTTTACCGCGCGATCTGCGAGCGATTGGCTCGAAACGGCAGCGTCTGCGTGCACGCGGTACGGCAGTAGCAGATCCGCCGACGTCGCCAGTCGGCACGAGCGCAGCAGCCGCTCTTCGTCGTCCGCGCCCAGTTCGACCACGGGGCTGAGCTGGTGCACGTCGCCTATCACGAGCGCAGCTTCGGCCCGCAATAGGGCCGACACCGCGTGCGCCGGATGACATTGCCCCGCTTCGTCGATCACGACGCGCGCGACGCCGCCCAAATCTGCCGGAAAGCAGTTACCGAGCGACAGCAAGGTGGAGCCCCAGATCGCGAACAGCCTACACAGCGCGCGAGCCGCTTCGGGCTCACTG
Organism: Polyangiaceae bacterium; assembly: GCA_036261775.1. Lineage (GTDB taxonomy): Bacteria > Myxococcota_A > Polyangia > Polyangiales > Polyangiaceae > PMG-095. Next base: position 20,430 of record DATAKF010000471.1, read on the forward strand.
CGGAACAGCGAGCGTGGCGAACGCTCTTGCTCGACGACGCGCACGGCGGTCGTTAACGCCGTGACGAGCTCCTCGGCATGCGCGGCGGCCCAGGCTTCGCGGGCAGTCACGGCTCGGGCGAACAGCTCGCGCGAGAGCGCTTCGGGAACTTCCATCCCGCCCTCGCGCTGCTTGGGCTCGGAGCCCAACGCCTCGAGCTCTGCCCGCAAACGCTCCGCTCGGTGCGTTCGCTCGACGCTGGAAGCCGCGCGAACGAGCATTTCGCGCAGCTCGCCGAGCCGCGCTAGGCCGAGCTCCGCGGCGTCTTCCCAAGCCTCGAGCTGCTCCTCGACGTCGGCGCGCGCCGTGAGCCGCGGCGGCAGCGGTACGTCGAGCGCCAATTGCGCGTCGGAGAGCGCCTGCGTGAACGCCGGCAGGGCTCGCTTGGTCGTGCGCTTGTAGTGCGCTTCGAGCGCCCGAATCGCGAGCGGAGCGGGCGCGCTTTCGGTCAGCTTGCTCAGCGCTTGCAGCCGTTTTTCGAGCGGAGTGAGCGCCAAGAGCAGCGCTTGGCGGTGCGCCAGGCTTACCCCGGAGACGCTCACCTCGCTGGGAGCGGGTGCGCACTGCTCGAGCTCGCGCAAAAGCTTCAGTCGCTGCCCGGCGCGCTCGAGCTCCCGGCGCCGCGGCGCGAGCAGGCGTTCCACGGCGTCGCGCTGCGCCAGAAATAGCGCCTTTTCACGAGCCAGGTGCGCGCTGCGCTCCAGGGCGGGCTCACTTGCTGCGCGCTTGAGCCAAGCAAGCGTTCGACGCAGCTGAACCAGCAGCTGTTCTTCGCACGACTGGCGGCTGCCAGCCCGCAGCGCGAGCGGCAAGCCTTGTGCGGCGTCGAGCGGCTCGACGACGTTGTCGACAGCGCGGTTGTTGCTGCTCGTGATGAGCAACTGCTCGGTGTGCGCGCGGCTGCCGCCTTCGAGCAGCGCCTCGGTTTGGCGCACCAGCGCCTCGGCACACAGGTGCAAGATCAGGCGCGTCTTGCCGGTTCCGGGCGGGCCTTGCACGGCGGTGAGGTCCGAACCCCAAAAAACCTCGGCGGCCGAGCGCTGGCTCGTCGACAAGGCGGGCCCCGGAAAGAGCGCGCGCTGTGGCGCCTCGCCAGGCGGCAAAGCCTGCGCGGTCAAATAGGCCCCGAGCGGCGAAGCCAGCTTCCAACGACCACGCTCGCCCTCCACCAGGGCTTCCAGCTCGCGCTGCAAATGCCAGGTTGTCTTGGCCTGCGTGCCGTCAATCACGATGCCGACCGGGTAGACCCGTGCGCGCGATGAGGCCTGCTCCAGCAGGCGCCGCACCGCCGCGGTCAGTCGCCCCAGCCACGCCTCGATCTCAGCAGGCCCCGCTCTCTCCTTGGTCCCTTCCTTGGCCACTGCGGCCTTCAGCTTTTCGGCCCGCTCCGAGACAGTCTCCGACGCAGCGTCGCTGCCGCTCGCCACGGTTTCGAGCAGGGTCGTCAGCAGCGCCAACATCAGTCGCCCCGAAACGAGCTCGAACGAGCGCAAGGCCTCGAAAAAAGCGTCGATGCTCTCGGTCGGTACTCCCAGCGGTTGCCGCAGTAGCCGCGTATCGACGAAATAGGGCCATGCTTCACCGGGCTTCACGACGCGAGTCAGGCGCGCCTGGTCCGGCGCTGCTGGGTAGCTGCCACGCTGTCGTTCAGCGCGCGTGGGCGCCTTGAATGGTGGCGAGTCCCCGCTGCCGAACCGCAAGCGCACCCCACAGCGCAAGAGCCCCGCAAGCTCCCCTCGCGGCAGATGCACCACCGGAAAGCAGAGCAGGTGCGAAAGCTCGGTCTCATCGCCGCGGTGCCGGTACTGCCCGTGCAGCCACGTTTCGAAGAACCCGCACAGCTCCGCATCGAACCGTCGCGTCAGCTGCGTCTCTTTCGCGAGCAGCTCGGCCAGCGCCGCGTCGAGCGGCAGCTTGAAGTAATCCTGACCTGGACTCGGATGCTCCAAGCGAGGCACGGTCGCTCCGCTCGCGCTCGACCGCGCAGCAGGCCGAGCCTGGAGCGCTTCTTCCAACCTCAACGCCGCCAGCCAGTAGCGCAGCACATCGTCGCCCTGCGCCCGACTTAGAGCGGCGATCGGCTTCTGGGGGCGGCTAGACGAGCGAGACATGGAAAGCAGACGCCCGCTCGTAGCACGAGCCGGAGCTGCCGCGACGCAGCAGGGCTTGCCGATGCCCATCGGCAACGACCAAGCACCGGTTGCGGATAAACTCGTCTACACCGATGGCGGCAGACCTTCCACCTGCGCGGCCACGTCTACCGCCACCTCCGCGGACCGCTCGCGCTCCCCTTTCCCAATCGCGCCGCTTCGGCGCCGCGGAGTCGTTCTGCGGAGACGTCGCGGTCACTTGCGCCGAGTCGGGCCAACGCGCCGAGGCGATCGCTCAGCTCGAATCCAGACGAAGGCGCAAGGGGGCTGGTCGTCGTGCTCATCGGGCTGACGCGGGGCCCGCACCGCGTTAGAGTCGCGTCTGGTTGATGGAATATCTAGGCGTGTCTCATGCATGACGTCATCATCGTAGGCGGTAGCTACGCGGGACTCGCGGCGGCTCTCCAGCTCGGCCGCGCGCGGCGCAGCGTGCTCGTGCTCGACGGGGGTGAACGCCGAAACCGGTTCGTCTCGGCTTCACACGGCTTCCTCGGCCACGATGGTGCATCGCCGAACGAGATTGCGGCCAAGGGCAAGGCCGAGGTGCTCGCTTATCCAACGGTGCAGTGGCTCGACGCTCTGGTGACCAAGCTGCACGCAACCTCGCGCGGCTTCGTCGTTCAGAGTGCCGCTGGTCAGCATGAAGCAAAGCGCTTGATCGTTGCAACCGGCGTCATCGACGCGCTGCCATCGATTGAGGGGCTCGCCGAGCGATGGGGCAAATCCGTTTTCCACTGCCCGTACTGCGACGGCTACGAGCTCGCGCGCGGGCGGCTGGGGGTTTTGGCCACGAGCCCGCACTCCATTCGTTATGCGCAAGTCGTCGCCGAGTGGTCTGCGCCTGGGCAAACGACGCTGTTTCTCGACGAAGGAGTGGACCCGAGCCCCGAGCAGGTTTCGGAGCTGAGCGCGTCGGGCATCGCCATCGAGCGGGCGAAGGTCGTCGCCGCCGAGGGCACCGAACCCGGCATTGCGCTGCGCCTCGAAGACGGCCGGACCAGCCCGTTGGCAGGCCTCTTCGTCATGACTCAGACGCGCCTACCCGGAGGTTTCGCCGAGCAGCTCGGCTGCGAGCTCGAGCAGGGGCCCACGGGGCCTTTCTTCAAGACCGACGAATCGAAGGAAACGACGGTGCCTGGCGTCTTTGCGTGCGGCGACGTCGCGCTTGCCAAGAGCACCGTGTCGTTCGCCATCGCCGACGGCGTGCGCGCCGGCATCGGCGCCCATCAATCGCTCGTCTTTCGACCGGACGGAGCGCGCTGACAGCGGGGTCGCCCGCACTAGTCGACGAGTGACGCTACCGTGGGAGGCGACGATCTGCCGCGGAAGTCAATCGCCATGGTAGCTGGCGATCGCGGCGCGACGGGCGCGCCGCCTGCTTGCGCTGTTTGCCGATGCTCACGCCACCAGGCAAGAGCTTCGGCCCGGTCGTAGCGCGACGCATGCTCGCAGGCGAGCAGCGAGGCGCGCAGCGAAGCGGCGGAAGGTGGCCGGTCAGCAGGCTCCTTGGCAAGGCAGCGGAGTACGAGCTGTTCGAGGTCCGCAGGAAGCGGTTTTTCGAGGTGTACCGATGGTGGTTGAGGCTCCTGCAGCATGTGCCGGCTCAACACTTCGACCACCGTTTCTCCGCTGAAAACGTCGCGCCCGGCGAGCAAGAAATAGGCGACCGCCCCGACCGCGTAGATATCCGCGCGCGCATCCACGGCCTCAGGCGCCGTAATGGCCTCGGGCGAAAGGTACATCGGTGTTCCCGTGATGGCGTCGCTGCGGGATTCGGCGGCGTCTGCTGCCAGCGTCTTCACCAACCCAAAGTCGACCACTTTGACCACGTCGGGTTCGTCCACACGATCGGTGAGGACGATGTTGGCCGGCTTGATGTCGCGATGAATGAGGTGCAGCGCGTGCGCCTCGGCAAGCGCTCCACAAACCTGCGCCAAGATGTGGATTGCTCGAGCGGGCTCGAGCGGGCCGTGTTGCTTGACCAGCTTGTCGAGATCTAGGCCGTCCAGGTACTCCATCACGTAGTAGAAGACGCCGTCGGCAGTCCGCCCGTAGTCGAAGATGGCGATGGTGTTCGGGTGATTCAGGGTACTGGTGAGCTGTACCTCTCGCTCGAAGCGCGATTGATCCTTCTCGCTCGCGCGATCCTTCGCCAGTAGCTTGATGGCGGCGGGGCGTCGCAGCATGGCGTGCGTGGCTCGGTACACGGTGCCCATGCCGCCCTCGCCGATCTTCGTTTCCAGCGTGTACTGGCCGAGCTTGCCTATTTCGCGGATTCGCGCGCGCAGGCCGTAGAGCTGGCGCGAGTTCACTGCCGCCGCGAAGACCGCGAAGGCACACCACAGCGTGCCGAACAGCACGAAGACGCGACCATTCGAGGGCGACTGGTTGAAAGCCGCTGACACGCTTTGGGTCTTGAAATAAACGATAGTTGGAGCCGCTGCGACCGCGCTGACCAACAGGGTGCGCCGAAACGAGCTTGGCACGAGGATGGAGCGACCGAGCAGCGTGTAGCTCATCGCCAGAGGCACCGAGAACGCGACTGACAGGCTACCCGGCGCGCTCATTCCGAGCAGCGCGTAGAGAATGCACGCCGCGACGGTCAGTCCGGCGTCGATTGTCTCGACCACGGTCGTGCTCATCAGCTTGCCGCGACAGCGCAGCCAAACGGCAATGGCGGGCGCCAGCGCTGCGGCGTGCAGCAGTTGGTGGGCCACGCCGCCGTTCTCCGAAGCAGGCCCCCCTGTCGTTGCGTGCGTCGCGATGGATGCCAGTCCCATCACCAGCGCCATGAAGAACACTGCCCCCGCGAATCGAGCCACGCGATCTTGGAGATCGCGCGCGGCTTCACCCGTGTTGGCCGGAACCGGGGAATACGCGCTCATCTGCGCGACAACTACCACGAAACAGTGGGACACCGCACTGAGGAGCAGGGAAGTAGCCCGCCGTCTTGCCCCCCCTTCACTGCAGCTGACACGCCTGTTGCACGGCATTACAGTCGGGCATGAGCCAAACGCTGTACCGTCGCCCCCTGCCCTCCGAGGCGATTGCGTTCTCATCGCTCGAAGGTCGAACGGTCTTCGCCGAAGCACTCGCCAGCGGCGGGCTGGACGGGTACTTCCCGCTCGCGGAACAGTTTCACACCCAGTCCGATCCCGCGTTCTGCGGCCTCGGGTCCCTGGTCGTCGCCCTCAACGCACTCGGCATCGATCCCGGGCGCCTGTGGAAGGGCCCGTGGCGGTGGTTCAGCGAAGAGTTGCTCGACTGTTGCGTCCCGCTCGCCCAAGTGCAGAAGCGCGGGCTCGACGTCGACGAGTTGGCCTGCCTCGCGCGCTGCAACGGTGCGGACGTAGAGCTCGTGCACGGCGACCCCAGCAATCTCGCGGCTTTTCGTGGCGCGCTCGCGGCAGCCGCCAAGGGGACGGGAGTTCTGGTCGCTTCCTATGATCGCGCGGCGCTTGGACAAAGCGGCAGCGGCCACTTCTCACCGGTCGGCGGCTACCACGCTGCGCGCGACCTCGCCTTGGTCTTGGACGTCGCCCGCTTCAAGTATCCGCCACACTGGGTGTCGGTGGAGCAGCTCTGGAAAGCGACTCACCCGGTCGATCCCGCAACGGGGCGGGCCCGCGGGTGGCTGGTCCTGAGGCCGCGAGCGCAGGGGCTCGCGCTCGGCTTCAGTGTGCGCTGCGACGGAGAAAGCTGGCAGGGATTGGCCGAGCGACTCAGCGCCGCCGTGGCCGAGTTGAGCTCCGCGACCGACGTTCACTCGCTGGCGCAGGCCATCTCCCCACTCGTCTCACACCTCGAGCTGAGGATGCCGAGCGCGCCGGCGCATCTTGAAGCGGTGACCAGCGCGCAGACCGCGCTGCGCGACCTTGCCCTGCATCGCCAGGTTGCCGATGCAATCGGCGCGGAACGCGCCGAAGCCGTAACCCTTCTGATACTGGCCGTCGATGACCTCCTCACGCCGGCGCAACGCGCCGCTCTGAAGCAGCTCACCCACGCCGAGACCTACCACCCAGCGCTGGCTGGCGAGCTCAGCAACGTTCGCGCGCAGCTCTCCGCTCTTTGGAAGCACGCAAAGGTCGCGTAGCGGCCCTCGGGTGGGGGTGTCCTACGGACTGGCGCTGGCGGCGAGAACCTCGGGAAGCTGGGGTATCAGCGTGCGCTCGTGGATCTGCAGCATGCGAATCGCGCTTTGGGTGTTCGGGACGAGGCTGAATTCGGCAACGATGGTTAGATCGATCCGGCGCAGGCGACAGTCGCGATCAACCGTGACGCGATCGAGGGTTTCGAGCTTGGAGGCCTTGGAGGATTTCCTGGGGAGCTTGACCGCGGACGTGGCGGCGCTTCGAATCGAGACGTTGCGGCGCTCGGACCTGACTTCGAAGCTCGCCGGAATTCCGCTACCGAGTTGGCGGGCGCGCAGTATGGGTGCGTTCTTCTCACCGACCATGAATGCCGCGGTGTCCGCGTACTCGAGGCCAAGGGTGCCGTCGCTCGGCTTGTGGTCGAGTTGGGCTTGGAGCTTTTCGAGCGGCATCATCGTCACCACGATGGCAGCCAGCGCGTCGAGAAACTGGTATTCGGCAGAGGCCGCCGCGGGGCACTTGCGCGCCTCGAAGCACCACTTGTCGCCGTGCCTCTCGATCACGGACGGCTTATTGAGCTCGAGCCAGCCGCCGGTCAGCGCTTTTTGCCACGGTTCCTGTGCGGAGAACGACGCCGCGTTCGGGGCAAATGCGTGACTTTGCAACACGATCTCGACCCGGTTCATGCGCCGGCCTTCGTGGGCAAGCGAGGTCAGCGTGTAAACATTCTTGGCGTCGACCAGGTCCATCGCGCCCACTTCTTGGCCGTGTATGTCGATCGGAATGGTGCGAATCGCGAATCGCTCCTCGACGCGGAGTGCCACCGGCCGTTGCTCGGCAGCGCACTGAAACTCGCCTTCAGTCGGGCCGCTGAGCACGCCTTTGGATGCGGCCGTGGGCCCGGGTGGTGCCGCGCTCGATACCGGTAGTGCCGCACTCGATGCGGGTGGTGCCGCGCTCGCAGTTGGCTGCGTGGTCGCCTGAGTCAACGGTGAGACAGGGGCTTTGCTCGCTCCACAAGCCACGATGAGCGCAACGCTCGAGGCGATGTACCAGGCGCCGTGCCGCGGAGAGATTGAGCTCACATCGCGACAGTATCACGGCTCGTCTAACACGTTGAGCGGAGGCAAACTCACGCCCTCCGCCCAGGACTGCGGCCGTCAGCTCCCGAAAGTCAGCGCGAGGAGTTGGTTATTGGCGGGCATTTCGACACGCTCGCGCAGTCGGAAGCCGTGCTCCTTGGCCACCTCGAGCACGGCTTCTAGATCTCGCACGCCGAAGCGTGGATCCCTCACCTTCAGGCTTTCGTCGAATGCTTGGTTCGAGGGAGCCGTGTGTTGACCGCCGATGCGGAAGGGTCCGTAGACGATCAGCGTGCCACCGGGCTTCAAATGTCGTGCGGCGCCGCGCAGCAGGCCGAGCGCAACGTCCCACGGCGCAATGTGCACCATGTTGGCGTTGTAGATCGCTTCCACGGGAGCGATGCCCCAGTCGTCACTGCAAACGTCGATGCTGAGCGGCGCGCGCAAGTTCGAAAGCCCAGCTTCGCTCCGCCAAGCCTCGATGCTGGCGAGGTTCGCGGGGTCGACGTCGGTGGGCTGAATCGTCCACTGAGCCAGGTGCTCGGCGAAGTAGCAGGCGTGTTGCCCCGTACCGCTCGCCAGCTCGAGCAAAGTGCCCCGCGGCGGCAGCAAGCGCTGCAGCTCCTTCAGGATGGGCTGCTTGTTACGTTCCGCCGCCGGCCACGTCAATTTCGACACGCCCCGAGGGTAGCGGAAATGTCCGCCGCGCGATGCACTCCGTCCACGTTTCGACCTGCTTGCCGGGAGCAGAGGCATCCGCGCCTTCGCGGGGGCTGCCGAGGCGCGGCCCGATTTGCAGAAGGCTGCTGGAGCGTCGCTCGGTGCAACTGGGCGAGTGAGAAACAGCCTCTCGTCTTTCTGACCTTCCCATTGGGCCAGTTGATCCACGACTTTACGGCCGAGCGCCGCGTGCCGCCCGCGTGGTTGCCGGCAAAGAAATGACCATGGAGGTTGGTGCGAGTCTCCCTAGCATCTCGACTGCATGGCTATCACCCATCTGTCTGCCCGATCCCAGATTGAACAGCGCCGGAAGAGGTGTGCGTCGGTCACTCTCCTTCTGTGCTTGCTCGGACTCGCTGCGTGCGGCAGCGGGGACGGAGGGGAGAATGGTAATGATGGCGACGGAGGCGGCGGAAATGTCGGACCCAACGGCCTCCTCTCGACCAACAAGTCGGCATACGGGCCAAGCGAACCCATTCGAGTCACCTTCACCGATGCACCCGGGAACAATGGTAACGACTGGATCGGAATCTACCAACGAGGGGATGAGCCTCACTATGGCTCACTCACCTTCCGCTACATCGGCGGCGGTGCCGAGTTAGGGGGGCCGGCGCCGGCGAGCGGAACGGTCGTGTTTGACGCTGGAGCCGTTGGCACCCGCATTACTTGGCCGTTCCCGGCCGGCGACTATACCGCGTGGTACCTCGTCAACGACGGGTACTCCTCGCTTGGCTCCGTCGACTTCAGCACGTCGTGCCCCAGCTCGGCGCCAGGCTGCGATACCGCAGGCTTTGGAAGCGGATCGAGCGGAGGCAACGATGGCTGCACCGCAGACTCCGGCTGCGGAAGCTGCCAGCGCTGCGAGCGATCTTCGGGCCGATGCATTGCCCGGCTCACCTGCTGACCGCAACGGTATCGCCTGCGCCGATGGCGCGTCCACGCCCACGTCCAGCGCTACGTCCCTGCCCCTGCTCGCGCCAAAGGCGCGGCGTCATACCCTGAACGCCCCGGCCATCGCGCCGCAGTGCGGCAGTATGTGCGCGCCATCTGCCGCCGGCAAAGCTTGGTTTGCCTGGCACGGCGCGTGCTCTACTTGCGGCGGTGAGCAGCGGCAATTTTGGCGGAGACGCGGGGCTGGTTCGGGTTCGCGGCGCGCGTCAGCACAATTTGAAGAACGTGGACGTGGACCTGCCGCGGCACGCGCTGGTGGTGTTCACGGGGGTTTCGGGCTCGGGCAAGTCGTCCTTGGCGTTCGGCACGCTCTACGCAGAAGCACAGCGACGTTACCTGGAGTCCGTTTCACCCTACGCGCGGCGGCTATTCCACCAGCTGAGCGTTCCGGAGGTGGACGAGATCACCGGGCTGCCACCAGCAATCGCGCTCGGCCAGCAGCGCGGCGGAGTGACGACTCGGTCATCGGTCGGCAGCGTCACCACGCTCTCCAACCTCCTTCGTATGTTGTATTCGCGCGCAGGAGACTATCCCAAGGGGCAGGCGCTACTCTACGCCGAGTCCTTTTCGCCCAACACGCCCGAAGGTGCCTGTCCTCGTTGCCACGGGCTAGGTCGAATCTACGAGGTCAGCGAAGAGCTGATGGTCCCCGACCCGTCACTCAGCATTCGCGAGCGAGCCGTCGCGGCGTGGCCCACCGCCTGGCAAGGCCAAAACCTGCGGGATATCCTGACCACGTTGGGCCACGACGTGGACGTGCCGTGGCGCGAGCTACCCAAAAAGACACGCGACTTTATCCTGTACACGGACGAGCAACCCACCGTTCCCGTGTACGCCGGCTTCGATTTGGCGGAAGTGAAGCGGGCTCTCAAGCGCAAGGAGGAGCCCAGCTATCAGGGAACGTTCAGCAGCGCGCGCCGCCACGTGCTCACCTCCTTCGCGAATACGGAGAGCGCGATGATGAAGCGGCGCGCTCTCCAGTTCATGATCGGCACGGACTGCCCCGACTGCCAGGGCAAACGCCTTCGTCCCGAGGCGCTTTCGGTCAAGTTCGCAGGTTTGGACATCAGCGAGCTTTCGCGCTTGCCGCTGAAGCGGCTCGTGAGCTTGTTTCTACCGCACGCTCTGCGCCGGTCCGACGCCCAGCAGCGCCCTGAAAAAGAGCTGGTGGTGCAACGGATTGCGGAGGACCTGCATCGCCGCCTCCAGGTCCTGCTCGATCTGGGGCTCGGCTACCTCGATTTGGAGCGGAGCACGCCGACTCTGTCGCCTGGGGAGCTTCAGCGTTTGCGACTCGCCACTCAGGTGTGCTCCAACCTGTTTGGAGTCGTGTACGTGTTGGACGAGCCGTCCGCGGGCCTCCATCCCGCTGATACGCAAGCCTTGCTACAAGCACTGGCCAAGTTGAAAGAGGCCGGCAACTCGCTGTTCGTGGTCGAGCATGAGCTAGACGTGATCCGCGAGGCCGATTGGATCGTCGACGTGGGGCCGGGAGCCGGCGAGCGCGGCGGCGAGGTGCTGTACAGCGGTCCCCTGCCTGGTCTCGAACGGGCCGAGCGCTCCAAGACTCGCGAGTACCTGTTCGGTCGCAACCCCGAGCTCCGCACCGCGCCCCGGCCACCGCGCGGTTTTTTGAAGCTCTCGGGGGTGACCCGCAACAACCTCTCCGATCTGAACGCCGAGTTCCCCCTCGGCACGCTGACTTGCGTGGCGGGTGTTTCGGGGTCGGGCAAGTCCACCCTGGTTACTTCGGCGCTGGTGACGCTCGTGGCCAAGGCTCTGGGTCAGAAGTTGGAAGAGGACGTGCCGGACGCGGCCGAGCTCGAGCGTCAACCGTCACCGGAGCTGAAGGGCGCGCGGCTGGAGGGCGCGCAGGCCATCGGTCGATTGGTGGAAGTGGATCAAAAGCCGATCGGGCGTACGCCGCGCTCGAACCTGGCCACCTACACAGGGCTCTTCGACGAAGTGCGGAAGCTGTTCGCGGCCACCCCCCTCGCGCGTAAGCGGCGCTACGACGCCGGCCGCTTCTCGTTCAACGTCGCAAAAGGGCGCTGCGAAACGTGTCAGGGCGAAGGCTCGGTCATGGTGGAGTTGCTCTTTTTGCCGAGCGTGTACTCGCCCTGTCCCACGTGTCACGGCTCCCGCTACGATCCCAAGACGCTCGAGATCAAATACCGGGACCACCATATCGCGGACGTATTGGCTCTGACCGTGGAAGCTGCCGCGCAGCTGTTCGCCGATCAACCCACCATCGACCGCGCCCTCCGTACGCTCGAAGAGGTGGGTCTCGGCTACCTTCGGCTGGGACAACCCGCGACCGAGCTCTCCGGGGGCGAGGCCCAGCGCATCAAGCTTGCTACCGAGCTGCAGCGCAGCCAACGCGGAACCGCGTTGTACGTGCTGGACGAGCCCACCACCGGCCTCCACCCAGCCGACGTCGATCGCCTGCTCCTTCAGTTGCAGCGGCTAGTCGACGCCGGCAGCACCGTCATCGTCGTCGAACACGACCTACAAATTATCTCCCAATGCGACTGGATCATCGACCTTGGCCCCGGTGCAGGCGACGAAGGCGGCAAAATCGTCGCCGCCGGCCCCCCACAACTCGTCGCCCGCTCCCCCACCAGCCGCACCGCCGAGTTCTTGCGCAAGCTTGCGGCGCCGCCCGCTGAGGGAGTTGATAGCCTGGGCTCCTAGCGTCCGGAAGATCCCTCTGCCTAATGCGCGGCATCAGTCTTCTGCAAGCTTGGCTGTGCGCCGAGCACACTGGCAACCTCGACCTCCGCTCAGGGCACCCAGGCCATCTTGGCTTCAATCACGCCCGAGATGCGAATTTCGCCGTGCGTGAGCAGCTCGTCCGAAATCCAGCTCGGTGCCGCGTCCACAGCGAGGGCGTCGGTAACGCACTGCCGCACTGACGGATGCGAGCCCGACACGGTCGTCTCGGCCATGCCGTATCTTCCTACGCTCACGACGAACCTGTGTCGTGCCGGTAGCAGGCTCCTGCGTGGGTCGTAGCAGTCGGCCAGGTCGCCATCGAAGAGCTCCGCGGCCTGGCTCAAAAGCTTCGTGTCCCTGACCAGCGCACCGGCGACCCGCATCTCGAGGTCCTTGATGCTGCTGACGACGCGCTGCGTGAGACGCTGGGTGAACCAGCGGCAGCGCTTCTCGACACATCCACAAAAAGCGCCGTCGTATGCGCCCAAGTACAGGGCGGGGCATGGCCGCGAGGGCGGCACGCGAAAACGCGAAACGCACTCGGCACACGTCCGATAGGCCATGCAGTCTCCGTCGTGTTCGCAGGCAGCCTCGCCGGGCACAACTTCTTCGAACGGTGCGGCTTTCTCCTGCCGCTGCCAACCTGTCTCGAAGCCCCGTGTCCGTTCCTAGGCGTTGCCCTCGCCGTCATCGAGATCGATCGCTACATTGCAGCAAGTGCCCTGCGTCGCGACGTGGGCTGGCTCCTCGAAGCCCAGACTGGGAACTGTTTGACGGCTGACGAGCGTGAATGGCTTGTCGCCCGCGGACACTGGCTGCAGCTCGATCCCCTCCTCGACGCGCTCGATAGCCGAACCGGTGGGCGTCCCGCCCGACCGCTAGCGCGCGCCGTCGCTCAGCATCTTGCGGGCGTCGACTTTAGCGAACCCGAGGTCGCCGATCTCATGGGGAACAGCGCGGAGGCAATCCGGAAGCGTTGCGCTGGTCGCGAAGCGCGCTGGTGTGGCTTTGTGCCGATGTTCTTGCCATTAACCGATCGCCGCAAGGACGGTCGCCAGGGATTCTGAGCACCGGTGGCCGCTAACGATCATCTAGTCCGAGAGCTTCACTTGCGCTTTTCTTGTGCGGATCCGGGTCGTTGGTCACGCGGCGCGGCACCGGTTCGCTACGCAACTTCGAAGGATCGCTTGAAAAATCACTATTGGAGGTTTGGGGCGCTCGGATAACCTTCGCGGGTTTAGGCCAGCGCGCGAATGACTGTGAGCAACCAGAGGGGCGTCCGTGCAAATCAAACATGTAGAGATTGGAAACTTTCGGAAATTGCAGGCCGCTCGGATCGACTTCGCCGACGCAACCACGATTTTCGTCGGCGCGAACAACAGCGGCAAGACGTCGGCGATGGTTGCGCTGCGACGTTTCCTGATTGATCGCACTGCTTTCACTATTAACGACTTCACTCTATCGCATTGGGGCACGCTCGATGCTTTAGGTCGCACTTGGGAAGCCGACAACGCTGACACGGCTCCAACCGCCTTCGACTGGAACCAGGTGCTGCCGTTCCTGGACGTTTGGCTCGACGTGCCGATGGACCAGATTCACTACGTCCAGCCGCTGCTTCCCACGCTGGACTGGGACGGCTCCACAATCGGGGTGCGGCTGCGTTACGAACCAAAGGATCTGGAACGTCTGAAGTACGACTACCTAGCAGCGCGAAAAGCGGTCGACACCGTAATGTGCTTGCGCGCGCCTCCTGGGGGAGGGGTCGCGACGCAAGACCCAGCACAGGCCTCGAACCCGGAGTTTTCCCTATGGCCGCGCACCCTCGTTGAGTTTTTGACGCGCGACCTTCATCGCTTGTTCGAGGTGCGGGCGTACTTGTTAGACCCGGCGCGCCTCGAACCGCCGTCCAACGGGCTTGCTAAGCCTCAAGCATTGGCGGCGGATAACGAGCCGATCGATGAAGACCCGTTCAAAGGTTTGATTCGCATCGATGAGATTAGCGCGCAACGCGGGCTCGGCTTTTCCGCGTCAACTCGCGACGACGATACTGCGACCGATGGCGGTGAACAGCGGCTACGCCGACGCTTGTCGACGCAGCTACGGGCGTACTACACGCACCATCTCGACCCAATCGACAAACCTGAACCAAAAGATCTCGCCGCGCTCGAAGCGTTGTTTGACGCGCAGTTGCAGTTTGGCAAGCGGATGGAGAGCAGCTTTGCCCATGCGCTGAATGAACTCGAAGACATCGGTTATCCTGGTATCACCGACCCGAAACTGACGATCGCCGCGAAATTGAGTCTCGTCGACGGCCTGAACCATCCGTCGGCAGTGCAATTCCAGGTGCCTACACACGTTGAGCCAGGCTCGTTCAATCATCACCTTCCCGAGGATTCGAACGGTTTGGGCTACCAGAACCTGATCTCCATCGTCTTCGCGATGATGAGCTTTCGGGACAAGTGGATGAAGGTCGGAAAGGCGGGAATCACGTTGGCGGCTGATGACGTCATCCCGCCTTTGCATCTGGTGCTGATTGAGGAACCTGAGGCGCATTTGCATGCGCAAGTTCAGCAGGTGTTCGTCAGGCAGGCGTACGAGGTGTTGCGGCGACACCCCAGACTGGAGGACGCCGACGCGCTTCGGACTCAACTCGTCATCAGCACGCATTCAAGCCATATTGCCCATGAGGCAGACTTCGCCTCCCTGCGGTACTTTCGCAGGCTTCCGGCCCCGCCGACCGTCGGTGCAGTGCCTGTATCGTCGGTGGTGAACCTCTCCGAGATCTTCGGGCCTGGGGA
>DATAKF010000474.1:0-12469 GCA_036261775.1 Polyangiaceae bacterium
GGGCAGCACTGGCAACGGCGGTGGCGCTGGCAGCGGCGGCGGCACTTTCTCCGGCGGCTTCGGCGGGTCCGGCGGGTCCGGCGGGTCCGGCGGTACGTAGCTCAGGAGCCGAGAGCACTAGCGGCCTTTGACAGGCCAGCCCTAGACGCCCCCTTGCCGCTCTCCCGCCGCCAACAACGGCTGCGCCTCGACCGGAGTCGTAACCGGCGCCGCGCAGGTGAAGTTGCGGCAGACGTAAAGAGCCGCTCGTCCCGGCACTGCGCGCTTTCCGGAAGTGAGCGGTAGCTCCGACGTCTGTTCTGGCGTGAGGCGCGCCTCGATGCGATTCGGCAAGTATTGCCGCGCTATCTCACCGGCTAGCTCGATGTACTCCTCGCTTTCGGGATCGCCCACCAACACCAGCTCGAGGGACGTTTCCGTCAAAAAGTCGAGGGCGTTCAGGGTGCTGCAGAAGGCGCGGGGGAGGCGCTCCACGGCTTGGGCGTAGCCGCGCAGGGCTTGAGCGGCGCGCTCTTCCCATTCGGGGCGACCGAGGTGTCGCGCCAAGCGCGCCAAAGCATGCGCTGCAATGGCGTTGGCGTTGGGGATGGCGCCGTCGTTGCCGTCGCGCACGCGCGCGATCAACGTCTCGTGTGCGTGGGCGGTTTGGTAGAACGGGCCGCCTTCGGCATCGCCAAAGTCGGTGACGAGGCGTTCGGCGAGGCGCGCGGCTGCGTTCAGCCAGCGTTCGTCACCCGTGACCTCGTATAGACTGACGAGGCCTTGCGCGAAGTAGGCGTAGTCCTCCAAGTACGCCGCCAAGTGCGCCTTGCCGGCGCGGTAGGTGCGGTACAGGCCGCCGTCGGGGCGCGACAGCTTTTCGAGCAAGAATCCGGCTGCGCTGCAGGCCGATTCAGCATAGCCGCGCTCGGGAAACACCCGTGCTGCCCCGGCAAAGGCGTCGATCATCAAGCCGTTCCAGGCGACCAGCACCTTGTCGTCGAGCAGCGGCGGCACGCGCTCGCTGCGCGCTTCGTACAGGATCGGCACGGCCCGCGCCAGCGACTCACGCAGCGCCGTCACCGAAATGCCCAGATCGGCCGCCACCGCCTCGTGCGAGCGCAACACGCGCAGCACGTTCAACCCCTCCCAATTACCCTGAGGAGTGACGTCGTAGTAGGCGCAGAAGCGCTCCGCGTCGTCGGGCTCCAGCAGCTCTTCGATTTCGTGCGGCTCCCAGACGAAGAATTTGCCTTCCACTCCCTCGCTGTCGGCGTCGGTGGCCGAGTAGTAGCCACCCTCGGGGCCTTGCATTTCGCGCTGTACGTAGTCCAGCGTTTCGGTCGCGATGCGCGCGTACTCTGCATCTGCGGTGAGCTGAAACGCCTCCGTGTAGACTTTGGCCAGCTGCGCGTTGTCGTACAGCATCTTCTCGAAGTGCGGCACGTGCCAGCGTTCGTCCGTCGAATAGCGCGCAAAGCCGCCGCCGAGCTGGTCGTACATGCCGCCGGCTTTCATGCCGTCCAGCGTGCCTTTCAGCATGTTCAAGGCTCGCGCGTCGCCGGTGCGGCGCACGAAGCGCATGAACAGCTCCAAGCTTTGCGCGGGCGGAAACTTGGGCGCCTTGCCGAAGCCGCCGTAGCGCGAGTCGTAGCTTTGCGCGAGCTGCTCGACCGCCGCGCTTTGGCTCTCGAGCCTCAATCCGCCGCTCGCTCCAGGACCGGACAGCTTGCGCACGTGGTCGGTGAGCTCCTTGGCTTGCCCCAGCACGGCCTGGCGCTCGTTCTGCCAAAGCTCGCTGAGCTTCTGCAGCACCGTGCGAAAGCCCGGCCGCCCAAAGCGATCGACAGGCGGAAAGTACGTGCCGGCGAAGAAAGGCTGCTGCTCGGGCGTCAAGAACACCGTCATGGGCCAGCCGCCGGCGCCCGACATGGCCACGGTCGCGCTCATGTAAATGTCGTCCAAGTCGGGGCGCTCTTCGCGGTCGACTTTGATGCACACGAATGACTCGTTCATTTGTTGGGCGATCGCTTCGTTCTCGAAGGATTCGCGCTCCATCACGTGGCACCAGTGGCAGGCCGCGTAGCCAATGCTCAGCAGAATCGGCCGGTCTTCACGGCGCGCGCGCTCGAGCGCCTCTTCTCCCCAGGGGTACCAGTCGACCGGGTTGTGCGAGTGCTGCAGCAGGTAGGGGCTGGTTTCACGCGCCAAGCGGTTTTCGGCAGCCATGGTGCGCTTGGGTAGCACGGCTCAATTGGCGCGGCCTGGGCTTTTGGTTACTGTCCCCGGGTTGTCCGACTCGCGCAGCGACGAACAGCTGATGGCAGCCTACGTGGGCGGCGACGCCGCCGCGTTTCGCGCCATTTTCGAGCGCTACGCGCCGCTGCTCATGCGCGCCATGCTGCGCGAGCTGTACGTGAAGGAAGAAGCCAACGACCTCGTGCAGCAAACCTTTTTGCAGCTGCACCGCGCTCGCGTCGACTTCAACGCCGACCAAAAGCTCAAGCCGTGGATCTTCACCATCGCGCTGAACCTCAAGCGCGAATATTTCCGACGTAAGAAGCGCCGCCCCGAGCGTTCGTTCGACGCTGGCGGCATCGCAGAGCCCACGGTCGGCGCTTTGGGCGCGGCGCGCGTCGAAGCGCGTCGCACTTTGGCCCGTGTCATGGCCGACTTGCCGGCGGATCAGCGTGAGGTCATCGAGCTGCATTGGTTCGACGGCCTGGAGTTTCCGGAGGTGGCGCAGGTGGTAGGTGCCAGTGTGAGCGCCGTCAAAGTGCGTGCGCACCGGGGCTACGTGCGGCTCCGTCAGGCCCTGGGTGACGACGCGGACTTGCCCCCGCTCGAAGGCGCCGGCTCCGGCGGCGCAGCAGCGGTGGCCGGTAACCGGGAAGGCGCGACCGGCATATGAGGAGCAAGACCCGTGGAATGCGCTGAAATTCGCAGCCTTTTCGTGGCGGGAGGCGTTCCCGCGGGTCCAAGTGTCGACGCACACCTGTCGGTTTGCCCGCATTGCCGCGAGCTGTTCGAGCGGGGCGCCCTGCTGGGGCGGCGCTTGGCCCTGGGGGTGTTGCCCGATGTGGAGCCGGGCGACTTGTTCGCGCACATCGAAAAGGACGTGAAGGCCGAGGTCGGCGTGCGTGCGCGCCTGCGAGCGTTGTCTACGCCGGCGCGCACCGCGGTGCTGCTAGCTGTCGCGGCCTTGCCCGTGCTGGGGCATCTGCTGCTCGATCGCCGGACAGACTTTGGTGAATATTCGCCCAGCTTGTTCTGGGGTGTGGCGTTGCTGTTCGGCGTCGGGCTCGTGGTGGGCGTTCGTTCGCTGCTACGCGGCGCCGGCACGCCCCTGCGCTCGCCATGGCGGGAGCGCGGCCTGGCGCTCGGGCTGCTGGTCGTGCCGGGCGTTGCAGCGCTGCTGGCTCCGCTGGGCGCCGGTTCGCCGGAAGCCGCCGAGGCGCTAGGCAGCCCCTCCAGTTGCTTCACGTGGGGGGCCGCCTTCGTGGTGCCGCTGGTGCTCGCGTACTGGCTGTTCGAAAGGCGCGACGCCGTGCCGGTGCGCACGTTGGTTGCCGCGGGAGCCTTGGCCGGATTGGCCGCCAATTTGCTGCTGCACGCGCATTGCGGCTCTGCCAATCCGCTACATTTGCTGCTGGGTCACGCCAGCATTGGCCTGGTTTGGGCCGTCGCGCTGCGGCTGGCCTGGGGCTCGGGCGCGCCTCAGCCGCGCTGAGCAACCCCTAGCGCCAGCAGGTGCTCGCGACGCGGCTTCTTCACGAACGCATCGCGCGTGGCGCCGTGAAAGTGCGGACGCACTTGCGAAGCGCGCGACAATAGCTCGAGCCCGGCTCCGGGCGCCGCTTTCTCGACGACGCGCTCGGCGTACAGCGGCTTGCCCGCCAACGTGGAGTCGGCGATCAAGAGCACGATGCGACCGCTCGGCGTGAGGCCACGCGCGAGCGCGCTCAGCGTCGCTCCCAAATCGCGCTCCCACAGCGCCAGCGCCGGACCAAAGGATTCGCTCGATAGCTCACGCCGCGAGCCAATCTCCAGCTTCTCGAAGTCGCGCGTCGGCAAGCCGAGCCAGCGCAGTCGATCGTCGTGATGCGCCAAGTAGTCGTAAACACCCGGATACGGCGGCGACGTCACGACCAGCGTGACCGAGCCTGCGGCTAGCCCCGGCAACTTGCGCGCGTCGCCCAGCGTGCAGCCTGCGGCCGGCGCATCCGCCGGTAGCGTGCCGCGGTATTCCGCCAATTGCCGGCACAGCTCGCTGGTCTTTTTCACCAAGAAGCGACTCGGAAAGCCGGGCGCCACGCGCTTTTCGGTGGCGTGGGCGCTGCTGTCGCCGCCCTTTTGGCTCACCTTGGTCAAAATCGCCGACAACACCAAGAACAGCGCGCGGCGCAGCTCCTGTGCTGCCGTTTTTTGAATGCCGTCGCGCAAGCCGTCGAGCTCGAGCAGCACGTGCGGCGCGAACTGCTCGCGGTCGACGTCGGCGTAGCGCTGCGTCGCGCCGGCTTTGCGTTTGCGTCGCTCGTCGGCGTGCGCCGCGACGCGCGCGGCTTCTTCCGTCAACCGCGTGAGCCAGGCGTCGTCGGGCCCGAGCGTCTTGAGCCAGGTCAGCTCCCGCGACAGCGGGTTCACGTCGTAGCCCAGGCCGCGTCGACCCAGCCTGCGAGCTTCGACCAGCACCGTGCCGCTGCCGCAAAAAGGATCGAGCACCATCTGACCCGGTTCCGACAGGCGGCCGATCAACCTGCGAGCGGTATCGGGGTGCATGCGCGCCGGGTAGCTGTGAAAGCCGTGCACGTCGGCCAGCGCCGCCGTCTCGGTGGCACCAACATCGAAGGCGTCGTTGAGCGCTTCGGCCAGCGCCTCGTCGCCCCACAGCTCGACGTCGCCGCCGAGTTGGCTCAGCGCTGTTCGGCGGCCCGGAGGTGGGGCAGGCGGCGCGGTGGGGGGCGCTTTCACGCCGCCGGTTGTAGCATCAACGCGCGCGTCGGCGACGCAGCAGCGCTAGGCCGAAAATGGCGCCAGAAACCCAGGCGCCGCCGCTGAGCGGGGCGCCGCCCATGCTGCAGCCGCGCGCGGTCGTCTGGCTCTCCTCGGCGTCGAGGTGCTTGGCGTACAGCACCGTGACCGCGCCAATGTCCGTGACCGCCAGCTCGCGCTTGTGCGTCTCGCACTGATCGATGGTTTGGAACATCGTCGCTTGGCGCTCGATCGGATCTTCGCCCAAACCGAAGAAATGTCCGGCTTCGTGCGTGGCCACGTTTTGCGCGTCGTAGCGGTTGCGGCAGTCCATCGACTCGCCGCCGCCGTCGTAGTCGTCGTGGTCGTGATGACCGTTGTGGTTGCCGCTCCAGTCGTGGTCGTCGCCGGTGTCGTTGCCCGGTGGCGTCGGAGCTTTGGGCTTTGCGGTCAAGACGCCCATCGGGTAGAGCGTGTTCAAGATCACGTCGGCCTCGATGATCTCGCCAGTCTTGTCGTTCGAGTAGCTCACCGTGATGGCGATGTCTTTCTCGTGGCCCGGCGTGGTGATGCGTCCAAAGCTCACCGTGCTTTTGCCGTCTTGCTTGGGCTCGGTCGACGTCCCGCCGCTGTCGAAGCGGAGCCCAGGCAGTCTCGAATCACTGCCTGCCCACTGACCGAAGGCTTGCATGATGGCTTCGCGTGCCCCGGGGCCCAGCTTGTCGAGCGAGCCGTCGAGGTACACGGTGACGGACGGCTTCTGCCAGTGCAGCTCCTGCCCGCTCGAAGAGTGCTTGTAGCCCGGGCTGCCGCTGTGGACCTGAGGCGAAAGAGCCGCCGGACCCCGCAGCGCGCTGGCGCTCGCCACACCGATGACCGCCGACAGTGCGGCAAAGAACCACAGCTTGCGCCGGGAGGCCCCCTTGGGAGCTTGCTGTGCGCTCATGGGCGCCTGATCTTCCGGCGCCACGGTAGAGGCGGAGCTGGGCACGCTCAGCATGCTGGGCTGGAAGCGGATCTCGGGAGTCTGTTTGGAGCGCGGCGTGATGGATTCCGTCACAAGGGCGATGAACGGCGCCCTGGCCCCAGTCTTTAGCCGATTGCCAAGCTCCAAATTGGGACCAAAGCCCCGATGTGTGCCCGTCAGCGTGCGCGCACTACGGCCAGCACTTCGTCGTCGCGCAGCACGCGATTGGCGGCCCGGGCGCGCTCCAAAATGCGCGTCACCAGCACGTCGCTCGGCTCGATGCTGTGGCGCCTCAGCCAATGCACGACGTTCGACGTGCCCGACATGTAGCCGATCATGATGTCGTGTCCGCTGGCAAAGCGACTGACGGGTACCGAGCTGTAGACCCGATCTGCCAGCGCTTCGTCTTTGCCCAGCGCCTTGACGATCGCGGCGGCGTGCACGCCCGTTGCGGTGCGAAACGCGTTGGCGCCGACGAGCGGATGGTTCTCCGGAATCGAAAGCCCGAGCGCCGCCGCAAAATGCTCCGAGTATTCGCGCAGGCGCTGCGCGTTCGGCTCTCGACCGGCCAAGAAGGCCAAGTTGGCGACGAGCAACTCGAGCGGCGTATTGCCGACGCGCTCGCCCACTCCCAGCGCGGTAGCGTGCACGCGATCGACCCCCGCCAGCGCAGCCGTCAGCGCGTTCGCCAGAGCCAAACCTCGGTCGTCGTGGCCGTGCCAATCGAGCCCGATGGGTCGGCTCGCGCCCGCCACGACCTCGCGCGCAAAGTTCACCAAGTGGCGCGTGCCCTCGGCGGAGGCCGTGCCGACGGTGTCGCACAAGCAGAGCCGTGTGGCGCCGTGCTCGATGGCCAGCTCGAACAAGCGCCGCAGCGTCTCCGGCGGCGTGCGCGTGGTGTCTTCGGTCACGAACGTGACCGGCAACCCTGCGCCCGCACCAAGCGCCACGGCTTCGCGCGTCAGCTTGGAAACGCGCTCCAAGTCCCAACCTTCGGCGTGCCAGCGAATCGGGCTCGAGCCGACGAACACCGAAACCTCGATCGCCACGCCCGTCTCTTCGGCCAGCTCTAGAATGGGCGTGACGTCACCGGCCAGCGTTCGTCCGGCGCACACCGGCAGTAGGCTCAGCCGCTCTTCGCGAATCACCCGCAGCATCTGCGCGGCTTCGTCACGCGCCGCCGCCGACACCGACGGCAAGCCCAGGTTCACGGCCGTAACGCCCAGGCGCGCCATGCGCCGTAGCCCCTCGAGCTTCTGCTCCAGCTTGGGATTTTGGGCCGACGGGCTCTGCAGGCCGTCGCGCAGCGTTTCATCGAGCAAGAGGACCGGTCGATCGCGCCAGCTCTTGGCGTCGCTGTCGTTCCAGTCGTAAACGAGCGAATCCGGACTCAAGGCGGGCCAGCCTACCCCGGGAAATGCCTCGAGACCACCGCACGCGACAGCTTTTCGGGGGCTGAAGCGGCGCAGCGCCCCCGGCGAGATATACTGCGCGCCGTTCATGCTCTCCGAATCCACGCGGCGCACAATCGAGACTCGTCTTGCCGACGAGCGGGGGCGCATCGTGAAATCGGCGCCACTCACGGTCGTGCTGGCGTACCCGTCGCCGTACCACGTGGCCATGAGCTCGCTCGGCTACCAGCGCATTTACGCCGCACTGCAGGGCATGCCGGGCGTTTGCTGCGAGCGCGCGTTCTTGCCCGACGGCGCAGATCGCGCCGGCACCGAGACCGAACGCCCCGTCACGTACGAGACACTGCGCGGCCTATCGGAGTTTCCGATCATCGCGCTCAGCGTCGCCTACGAGCTCGAGCTCGCCGGCATGGTGCGCTTGCTGGAAGCCTCCGGTATCCCGGCGCTCCGCACCGAGCGCGCCCCCGACGCGCCGTTCATTCTGTGCGGCGGCCCGCTCACCTTCTCCAACCCGCTACCGCTCGCAGCCTTTGCTGACGCCGTCGTCATGGGCGAAGGCGAAGGCGTCGCCGAATGGGTCGTGCGCACGATCGGCGAAAGCAGCTCCCGCGCCGAAGCGCTCGAGCTGCTGGCCGAGCACCCCAACGTGTTCGTACCCGAACATCACGGCAATCAACTCGCCAAAATCGCCGCCTGCGACGACGCGCTCTTGCCGTCCACCAGCGTCATCCTCACGCCGCACACCGAGCTCTCGAACATGTTCTTGATCGAGGCAGAGCGCGGCTGCTCGCGCGGTTGCACCTACTGCGTCATGCGCCGCTCTACGAACGGCGGCATGCGCATCGTCCCCAAAGACGTCGTGCTCGACGCCATTCCGCTCGAGCAAAAGCGCGTCGGCCTGGTCGGCGCCGCCGTCTCCGATCACCCAAAAATCACGGAAATCGTCAACGCGCTAGCCGATCGCGGCTGCCACGTCGGCCTCTCCAGCCTGCGCCCCGACAAGCTCAAAGACGAGTTCGTCCACGCCCTGCGTCGCGCCGGCTACAAAACCCTCACCACAGCGCTCGACGGCCCCAGCGAGCGCATGCGCAACCTGATCGAGCGCCGCGGCCGCGAGCCCCACTACCAAGTCGCCGCTGAAAACGCCCGCCGCCACGGCTACGAACGCCTCAAGCTCTACTTGATGGTCGGGCTCCCCGGCGAAGCCGACGAAGACATCGACGAGTGCGTTCGCTTCGTCAGCGAGCTCTCCAAGACCATTCCCATCGCCCTCGGCGTCGCGCCCTTCTGCGCCAAACGCAACACGCCGCTCGATCGCATGCCCTACGCCGGCATCCGCACCGTCGACGCCCGCCTCGATCGCCTGCGCCGCGGCCTCCGCGGTCGCGCCGACGTCCGCTCCGTCTCCGCCAAGTGGGCCTGGGTCGAATACGTCCTCGCTCAAGGCGGCGCCCCCGAAGCGCTCGCCCTCTACCGCGCCGTCAAATCCGGCGGCGACTTCGCCGCCTACCGCCGCGAGTTCCTCGCCCTCGGTCACCGCCCCGACGGCGCCGGCTACGCCGAAGTCGAAGCTCCCATCGCTCCAGAACGCCTCAAGCACAAGCACTTGGCGATCGCGCGCCCGTAGTCTCCCCAGGTAGGCCCAGGTTCCTGGCGCGGCTTTCGCCGCGCGCGCCGCGCCCAGCTGGGCGCGCAAACCAGGCCTCCCCCACCCGCAGTGCGGGACTGCTCGACGCTGGGCAACCGGGCGGCGAACGCAGCGGCTCCGCATCGACCGACACCTGCGCGGTGCTGCCGAATGACTTCGCATGCGAAGTATAGGACACGCGGTCGAGCTGAGAGTGCTGCGCTGGCTCCGGCGTCGGGGACTGCTGGACGCCGACGACGCAGAGCAGCCCGAAGGCGACTCTGAACGGCAACAGGATGCGCTCGATGCTTGCCTGCGCGGGTCACTCGGCATCGGCGAGCCGTCGTCGCTGCCTGGTCCGGCGAACGCAGCGAGGCAGGGGACTGACGAAGATTCACCAGCTTCCAACCACCGCTCACTCAGCTGCGCCATCGAGTCACGTATTCTCCGTGTCGTAGTAGCTGGCGCCGCGCACGTGCTCGTGCTCGTCGGCAGCTCGTGGAGCTGTAGGGGCGTTGGCCGGCGCCGCGCGCTCGAAGCCGCGTTTGAGGATTCCTTCGATGTGACGACGGTGCGGCGCGCTCTTCCCGGCTACCGACAAGGCCCGCTGACAGGCAGCGTCCATCGCGGCAGCGCCGTGCTTCTTGGCGATGCGGATGATGCCGAGCACAGGCCTGTAGCCCATCTCGGGCTGCGGGTAGCGGGCCATCGTGCGACGCGCGACTTCTGCGACGTGCGGCCCGAATGCGCCGGCCCACTCCGTCATCCGCTCTGGCGACCACTCGCCGTAGTCGGCGTGCTCGCGGGGGCGGTGCTCGGGATTGGTTACTGGAACGCCGGGATGCACATAGCTTCGCCGGTGAGAGGCGACGCGCACGCCACCGTGAAAGCACTCAATGACGCTCGGCGTCGCGCGCACCTCAATAGGTTGCTGGCGCAGCTTGAACGGGACGCTGTAGTAGCGGCCATCGAACTCGACGTGATAGTCGATGTTGGCGCGTGTCCGCTTGCGCCGCGGCAGCTCGAAGCGGAGCCGTGGCAGCCGCTTCATGCGCGGGCGGTCGAGCGAATCGAACGCCTCGCGCCGCGTGCCCGGAAGCTTCTGAAACCGACGATTGTTGAGCTCTTCGACCAGCTCCGCGATGGCGTTGTTGAGCTCGGCGAGCGAGAAGAACATGCGGTTACGCAATCGCGCGAGAATCCAGCGCTGCGCGATGAGCACGCCTGCTTCGACCTTGGCCTTCGGGCTGCTGTCACCTATGTCAGCCGGGTAGAGTGTTACCCATGCTCCCGGATTTTATCCCGGAATCCTGATCGGATACTTTGTAACCGATGCACCAAGCCCATCTGGCGCCGGCTGATTGCACGGTCGAAAAGGGGGCATGCGCAACAAGTACACGGCCGAGCAGCGGGAGAGGTTGGTTGAGGAGGTGCGAGCGACGGGGGGCTCGTGTCGTTGACGTGGCGAAGAAGATGGGCGTCGCCCCATCGGCGGCGTACGTCTGGTTGAAACGGTCGCCATCTGCGGCGCCGGCGCCGAGCGGGCCGGTGTTCGCGAGGGTGGTGCCGGCGCAACCGTCGAGCGGCAATGGCTTGGTGCTCGAGTTCGGCGCCATCAAGCTGCGCGTCGAGGCAAACTTCGACGCTGCGGTGCTCCGCCAAGTACTCGAGACACTGGGCGCCGTGACGTGATTGGCCAGGGCCTTCCGATCTACGTGGCGCTGGAGCCTGTGGACATGCGGATGGGCTACGAGCGACTGGGCGGGCTCGTTCGTGAGCGGATGCAGGCGGAGCCGAGGAGCAAGGCGCTCTTCGTGTTCGTCGGCAAGCGTGGGCACACCATGAAGGTCCTGACCTGGGACGGCACCGGCGCCATCATCGTGCACAAGAAGCTCGACGCCGGTAGGTTCGAGCTGCCCAAGCCTACGCGCGTCGGCGACCAGCACGTCATCGTGAGCGACGCGATTTTCGAGGTGATCTACAAGGGCATCGCGAGCGCTCCCAAGAAGCCGCGCAAGCGCGTTCACTGAGCGCACAGCGCTTCGATGCGCGTCGCGCTTGAGTAGTTCGATCTCCGTCGTGTATAGACGAGAGGTGTCGAGCACGCGGTCTACCGAGAGCAAGCCCAAGCTGTCGCTCGACGAGCTCGCCGACCTCGTCTCCACGCTGCAGACCGAGGTCCTTGCGATCAAAGCCGAGCGCGATGTGCAGGTCGACTCGCTCCAGGAGACCATCGTCAACCTGGCGCACGAAAACGAGCTGCTCAAGCGCCGGCTCTTCGGCACCAAGACCGAGCGACTGCGGACGAGCGAGAATCAGCTCGCGCTTGGTGACCTGCTGAGCGACGAAAAGCAGCTACAAAAGCAGTTGGACGCAGCGGTAAAGGAAGCGAAATCGGCGTTCGCAGAGGGGAGCGAGCCTGCGCCGCCGCCAGCTCCCAAGCCCAAGCCCAAAGGTCGCCGCGACTTGCTCAGCAGCGACCTGCCGAGGACCGTCGTCGACATCCGCGACCCCAAGCTCGACGAGACCGCCAAGCTCATCGGCTGGGAGGAGTCACCGCAGCTCATGTACCGACGCGGTGGCTTCTCGGTGCTCGTCAAGCGCACGGCTAAGTACGAGGTGCCTGGCAAGGACGGCCCCACCGTGCTCGGCGTCGAAGTGCCGGAGACGCTGTTCCCCCGCGGCCTTCTGCACTCATCCGTCGTCGCGTACATTCTGGTGCAGAAGTTCGGGCTCGGCGTGCCGCACTACCGGCTCGAGCAGCATGTTCTCGACCAGGGGGTCGAGCTCGACCGCGGCATGATGAGCCGCTACGTGGACGAAGCGGGCGGGTCGCTCGGCGCTTCCGTCGTGCATGCCATGTGGCAGGACGCGATTCAAAACGCCGCGGTCATCTCTACGGATGCCACGGGTGCTCTCATCCAGCCCGAGCCGCGACAGGACAAGCAGCCGCAAGCCTGCAAGAAGGGCCACTTCTTCACCGCCGTCGTCGACTGCGACCACGTCTTGTTCGCCTACTCCGAGCGGCACACGCAGGAAGCAGTGCGGCAGCTGTTCGGAGGCTTCAAAGGCTACCTTCAGGCCGACGCGAGCAGCGTCTACGACATCCTCGACCGTGGCCCGCCGAAAGATGAGGACGCCGACGAGAAGATCAAGCTCGTTGGCTGCTGGGCGCACTGCCGCCGCTATTTCTTCGAAGCCGCCGTCTGCAAGTATCCGGTCGGCTTGCAAGGACTGCTACGCATTCGCGCCGTCTACGCGGCGGACGATTCGTTCCGGAAGTTGCCGCCCGTCAAACGCAAGATCGCTCGCGACGAGCACGTGCGGCCACTCATCGACGCCTTCTTCGAATGGGTGCAGCAAACCCGCCTCACGCAGACCGGGCGCAATCTCGCCACGAAGGCGCTCGGTTACGCCAACAACCAAGAGCAGGAGCTGCGTCGCGTGCTCGCCGACGGCCGCTTACCGCTGGACAACACTCGCGCCGAACGCAGCCTGCGAAAGGTAGTGGTC
>DATAKF010000476.1:0-2668 GCA_036261775.1 Polyangiaceae bacterium
TGGCGGACGACACCGACGAGGACGAAGCTAGTGAACGTCGCGACTAGGCAGCTACGTTCTCGAGTGGCAGGGCTCGCGCCTGGGACCATTCTGGATCAGCGCTACCGGGTCACCGAGCTGCTCGGTAGCGGCGGCATGGGCGAAGTGTACGAGGCGGAGCACCTGCGGTTGGGGCGACGCTTTGCCATCAAGGTTTTGAAGAACCGCGTCGATCAGCAAACGATCGAACGCTTCGAGCGCGAGGCCCGCGCCATTGCCCGCCTCGACAGCGAGTTCGTGGTCGGTGTGGTCGACGCAGGCGTTTTGCCAGACGAGACGCCATTTCTCGTGATGGAACGCCTCGTGGGTAGCGACCTGCGTGCGCTACTGACCGAATACGGGCAACTACCGATTCGGCGCGCGGTGGCTTGCATCGAGCAGGCCTGTCGTGGAATCGCTGCGGCACATCGCGCAAGCGTCGTGCATCGCGACCTGAAGCCCGAAAATCTATTCGTGGTGAGTCGCGAGGACGGCGTCGAGCAATGCAAGGTGCTCGACTTCGGCGTCGCCAAGCTGCAAACCTCCGAGTTTACCCAGCAGGGCGCCGTGATTGGGACCATCAAGTACATGGCGCCCGAGCAGCTGACCGACAGCGCTTCGGTCGGGCCGGCAACCGATATCTACGCGCTCGGCGCGATCTTGTTCGAATGTTTGACCGGGGCGGCGCCGCACGACGCCGCGAGTGTCCAACAGACAATGTTCAAGATCTTGAATCAACCGGTGCCGTCCGTGCGCGTCGAGCGGCCCGACGTGCCCGCCGCGCTCGACGCGCTGCTACAACGGGCAATGGCCCGGGACCCCGGGGAGCGGTTCCGGCGTGTCGACGATTTTGCCCGCGCTCTGCGTCCTTTCGGCGCGGCGCCATCCGAGAGCAGTACCAACGGTCCACCCCCCGACGACGTGACAGGGGTGCTGTCGAGCTCGAACCTGGCAGAACGATCGACGCCAAGGCGTGCGCAGCTCGGCCTGCCGCTCTACCTGGCAATCGGCGTAGCAGGCACAGCACTTGGCTTTGTGCTCGGCCGTGTCACGCCTGCGCCGGTCTCTCCGGAGCCGCGAGCAAAGGTCGAAACCCTACCGGCGGCGTCCATAGTAGCGTCAGCGCCCGCCGAACCAGCCACCGCTGCGGTACCGGCAGCTGCCCCTTCGTTAGCACCAGCCCCCGTGTCACGATCCTCCGTCCAGCGCGCTCAACCTTCGAAGTCCAGCGACCCTCCACCCCAGCTTCCGGGCGTTTCATTCGTGCGCGAGAATCCTTATGCGGGTCAGAGCTCGTCTCGCTAGCGCCGCCTGCGTGTCGCTGGCGCTCACGGTCGGCATTGGAGGGGCGCGCGCCGACGCACCGGGCGCTTCGGAGGCGAGCGCGCACTTCCAGCGAGGTCTCAGCCTCGCCGACAGCGGCGACCTCGACCGAGCCATCGCCGAGTTCGAAATCGCGCACCGAACTAGCCCTCACCCGGACGTGCTGTTCAATCTCGCGCAGGCCTACAGCGCGGTGGGTCGGTCGGTCGACGCCACACGCGCGCTCGAGCAATACCTAGCGAGCGGCACGGGCCAGAACTCGAAAAGGCGCAAGCAGGCCGAAAGCTTGCTCCGCTTCAACCAAGGTCGAATCGGCACGCTGGTGCTCGAAGTTCGGCCCCCAGGTGCGGTCATCGCCGTCGACGGCGCCGAGATCGGCCCCGCACCGCTGGCGGCTCAACCGGTGCTCCTGGCAGGCACCCACGCCGTAACCATCACGCTGGAGGGCTACCAGCCGGCGATTCGTTCGGTGCTGATTCCAGGTGGCGGCACGACCCCGGTCAGCATCGAGCTCGAACCTCAGCCGAAGGCTCAAGCCGAGCCGGCAGCGAGTGCCGCGCCGTCGCCGGCAGCGCCGTTGCGAGCCGCCGTCGCACCTCGAGCTAACGCGCACGACGTGCCCGAGCCCAGTCGAGTTCGTCCCACCATAGCGCTGGTGAGCGCAATCGGTGGCGGGCTCTTCATCGCCGGCGGAGTCACCCTGTTTGCGCTCAACTCCGGCAGGTATTCGGCGTGGCAGCGCGACCGGGCAGCACTCGACGCCGAGTTGAACTCGGCTCCCGCGTCTGCAAACCTGCTCAGCCGGAACAACGAGCTCTCGGAGCGTGCGCTGGGCATTCAACGGGTGGACGACGTTGCCCTCGGTGTTGGCTTGTTCGGTGGCGCGCTGCTGGCGGGCGGTGCAGCTCTGTGGCTTACCTCGCCAAAGGCCCCGGCTCCCGCCGTACACGTCGCGATCGGCAAAAGTTCGCTCACCGTTCACGGCAGCTTCTGAACACTGCGCAGAAACAGTAAAACCGGCGCACGCTGCTGCGCACGCCGGTTTGGTCTCAGCTGGTTAAGCTGCGCTCAGAACAAGTTGAGCCGATAGGAGCGCACCTTGCCGCTCACCTTGTCGTACATGAGCTGGTAGCTCTTGCCATCCTGCAAGAACGAGATGGCGCTCGTCGCGGAAGGCAAGAAGCTGCCGGACCATGCCGCCGCCCCATCTGCACCATTGAGCGTCATGCGCACGACCCAACCAGTCCCCGATGAGTCGTACGTCATCACGTGACCAGGGCCCTGGAACGCGACGTTCGTGAACTTCCTGTTCGTGGCATCCGTGGTC